>DASTET010000238.1:0-3016 GCA_035709445.1 Blastocatellia bacterium
TACAGGTCGCACAGACCGAAGTGTCGCGCGGCGATATGGGCAAGGCGCAGGAGATCATGAACATCCTCCTACAGCACTACCCGAAAGACGAAGAGGTTCGCATAGCCTCAGCCAGGCTCGAAGGCCAGCTTTCATCGCGCAGGGGCGAACTGCAAAGCCTCGTGCGCAAGGCCGAAGATGCCCTGCGCGCCGGCAATCTGACAGAGCCTTATCGCAGCAGCGCGTACTATTATGCGAAACAGGCGCTCGCCATCGATCCCAACAATTCGCAGGCATTAGCCGTTCATCAGAGCATTAAAGACAGACTGTTTGGCGAAAGCGAGCAGTCTTACGAGGAGGGTGAGGTCGATCAGGCAATAAAACAGCTCGATAATCTTGCCAACCTCTTTTCGAAAGACTCTCAGATACGCACCCGCCTGCGCGAGATAACGGTCCGGAGACAGGCCGAAATCGCAAAAGCAAATGATCCGATGGTGCGTCGGCTTCAGGGGCTCGAAAAATACCGCAATGAAGAATTCGCGGAAGCGATCCCGGATTTGAGGTTCGCCGTAGTCAACGGGCAGGGCACTCCCGATGTCATCTTCGCCCTGGCCCGCTCTTATATGAAGCTCGGCCATTATGATGAGGCTGCTTCTTACTTCCACAAAGTTCCTACAAACGCTGACGATGCTTATCGCTCTGCTATAGCCGCGCTCGGAGACATAGCCGTGCAAAGGGGAGACACAGGGACGGCGATTGCGCGTTACAAGCATGCGCGTCAGCTCGGCGGCAGCACGATGTATCCGATCCTGACCCTCGAAGATAAGATAGCGCAGATAGAGAAGCGTCAGATCGAAAAGGCTGCCGAGCCATCACCCGTATCCATACAGGTAAAGCATCTTCACGGCGGCCTCTTTAAAGGCTCGTGCAGCGGCACGCTGAGCGTCAGCTCGAGCGGTGTGAGCTACGATGGCGAGCATGCTTTTGCGGCTAACCTGACGGGAGTCACGGTCGAGAATACTAAAGACGGGCTGACGCTCTATCTTCAGAGAGAAGGTCGTAAATTCAAGGCCGCCCGTCCCAGCGCCGAGCGTTTCCGCGAGGCGCTCACAAAGTATCAGGCCCGTAACTGATGTATTGATCCGCAACCATCCGCGCTTATTCACGGCCAACTTTTTTTTCGGTCAATTCCCCAGGCGGGGAATTGACTCCTCGTTTTCTTGTTGTATATTCACGCCAGTCACCCAAATCGAGGTGACAGGTGCAGAAAAGGACTTAGGGTCTCAAGCTTCCCATAACCTTGAATGTCTCTCATACGACTTAAAATCGCCCCCGCCTTCCTTGCGCTGACAGTAATCTCCCCTGCGGCCTTCGCACAGCAATCTTCGACCTCAAATATAACAGTTCGAGGAAGAGTGGGAACGGCGAGGCTCATCGCGCCGTCAGAAAGCAACTCTTTAAGAGTTCAGGGCGATCTCTCAGCGCAACTGATTGTCATCGATAAGAGCAACCTTATGGTTAGCCTGGCGGGTTCATCCGCCAGCGCAGACTCGCGCGTAAGGTTGAGATTATTGATGCGCACAAACACTGCTTATGAGCTGCGCGCAGCAGCTTCGAACGCAGAGAGAGCGCCCGATATCACCGTAAGCGTCGGAAGCATCCACGCTACCGGGTCGGGCGTCATACCGCTAGCGGTCTCCGGCACCCGGAGCATCACATCGGCAGTCGGGCTTACAGGCGAGCCGGTTGTGCTGGCGAGCGGCCCGCGCATTTCCAAAGGACCGGCCTCGTCGCCTCGGAACGCTATCGAGATAGAGATTCTGCTGGAAATTGGGACAAACACTTCAGACGGCTGGTCAAGGGATGTGCTCATCGCCATCACGCCCGGCGCGGCTTTTTGAAGCCGCTTTTGCATACGACAGATTCAGCCGGCACTACTCGTCTGCGCGCCGGTCTCGCACTCGGCAACCAGTCTCGCCATCTTGTCCGACACTTCCGCCGGAAAGCATACGCGGTCTATGCGGTATCCGCGCATGCCGCGCACGACTTCCGAGACCTTGCTTATCTCCTCTATCGAATGCTGCGGCCCGGCCGTTTCGATGTATATGAGGCTTTTTGGATCGATCCCAACGGGAGAATAATATCCGTAGTATGGTACGTCGGACGCGCGGTCCATTATCAGGTAGTAGGCGGGATCGAAACCCGACTCAAGGATCATCGCCTGCGCCCGCGCCCAGAACTCCTCTACGTCGCCCGCCGCAAAACCTATATCGATAGCCTTGAAAAGCTTTCGGTGTATGAAGCGGCTTGCGAGGTCCGAGAGCACCGGATCGGGATCGTGAGTCCATTGCTTCAGATGAAATGTCACATCGGTATCATCCAGTTGCAGATACTCGCCCGTGGTCACCACTTCGCCCGTTAGCAGCTTCTCGAAGACCGATCCCCTCATACGAAACCCGAGCTGGTCGCGGTCGATTAAGTGGCGCGCTCGATTGAGCGTTGATACCAGCACGGCTTCAGCCGACCGCAGCGTGCGATGGAAGTATACCTGCCGGAACATGTAATACCTCGCCTGCAAGTATTCCTCTACCGCATAGAGCCCTTTCGCCTCGACATAGACCCTGTCCGACTCTTCATCGATGTTGAGCGCGTGCAACACCCATTCGAGATCGTATATGCCGTACTTCGCGCCGGTCATAAGGCTGTCGCGCAAGAGATAGTCCATGCGGTCGCAATCGAGCTGCGACGAGACGAGCTGTGAAACGAAGGAGGGTGTGTAATCGTGCTTGTAGAGCGAGGCGAGCGCCTGAGGAAGCGAAGGGTCGAACTCGCCGAGCACCCTGTTGACTTCTGTCTCTTGATCGAGGACGATCCGCCGCGACCAGTCTTCGTGATGAAAGTTGAATACCTTTTCGATAACGTGAGAGAACGGCCCATGGCCGAGGTCGTGAAGCAGAGCGCCCGCGCGCCCTACTACGCGAGCTTCGCTGCTGACCTGGTGATGCGCGCTAAGCAGGTCGAGCGCCCGCGTCATCAG
>DASTET010000239.1:0-4683 GCA_035709445.1 Blastocatellia bacterium
CTCCTGGCTCGGGTCAGGCTGCTCGGCGGTCTCCGACACTACTATGTCGTGGTGGCTGAAATGGCCTCTGGCCTCGATAGCCCTGTTATTGGTGTAATCGTAGAAGACGGCCCGGTAGCGGTCCGGCGGCGGCACGTTTGGAGTGGCCTTCGTATCCTGGTCGAGGATCTCGAACGAGACGAGGCGGCTCTTTGTCCCATTCAGGTAAGCGCGGACCGCCGGGTGCTTTTCGAGCGAGGCCTTGACCGAGTCGATAGTCTCCTGAGTCGGATCAAGCTGTGTGACCGTGATGAGGTGATCTCCCTGCACACGAGTTGTGCGCGAGATATTCGCGCGAAGGCTTGCAATCTGAGCGGCAGGCTTTTCCGAGAACGCATCGGCGAACAGCGGGGTTGCTGAAAGCAGGGCAGTCCCCATCAACAAACAGAGCAGTCGTCGCATAGGTGTCTCCTATTTAGCAGTAGATTTCGCGTCTTCTTTTCACTCTTCTGCGTTTATTAATCTGCGCATGGACTTGATAGGCTGATTAAAATCTATAGAGGCCAGGATTCATTGCCCACCGGCCGCGATTGCATAGGTATCATATTGCATCTGACTGGTCAAGGATTACGACGAAGGTGAGATAGTGAAGAAGAAGACTGAGATGGTTGGCAAAAGATTCCGGCTCCTGACTTCACGCGCATGGCTTCTGATAAAATCGTTCTGGAGCAGTGATCGCTTCGATGTTCGCGTGGGCCGAATATTCTTGATGTCGGTCGCGGGCGCCGCCGTTTTTCTCCTGGTCATGGTCATGGCTTTTGAAGACAGGTTCATTTACTTCCCTGCAAAGTTCCCTGAAGGGTTCTGGAATGCGGCAAGCCTTCCGGCTCGCGAAGGCGAGATTGTTCCGCGCATCGAAGACAGCGAGTTCCAGACCTCGGACGGCGTCAAGCTGCACGGATGGTACTGCACGCCCCAAAAAAAGACGGGCGGCGAGATGCAGATTGTCGAGGCGCCTATGGTCCTGCTCTGGTTTCATGGCAACGCGGGAAACCTCAGCCACCGCTACGACATGATACGAATGCTCATGAAGGTGCCCGTGCAGGTCTTTATCATAGATTATCGCGGGTACGGCAAGAGCGAGGGCTGGCCTTCGGAAGAGGGTCTTTATAAGGACGGCGCTGCCGCCTGGGAGTACTTGACCGCAGGGCGCGGCATCTCGCCCGACCGGATCATCATATTAGGCAAATCGCTCGGAGGGGCCGTGGCCGTGGAGCTGGCGAGCAAGGTCAACCCCGCAGGTCTGATCGTGCAATCGAGCTTCACAAGCGCCCCGGACATGGCCGCGCGCGTGTTGCCCTTCTTTCCGCGCTCGCTCATACGCACAAAGTTTAATTCCATAGATAAGATCGGGCTCGCGCGTTGCCCGAAGCTTTTTATCCACAGCCGCACCGACGACGTTGTCCCCTTCGAGCTTGGCCGCCGGTTGTTTGAAGCCGCGCCCGACCCGAAAGAGTTCTATGAGGTCAAGGGGGCGCTTCACAACGATACCTATATCGCGGGCGGGCCGGGCTACCTCGAAGCGATCAGGCGATTTGTCGAGTCCTGCTCGCCGCCGAGCAAATAAGAGAACGCGGCGTTCTAGCAAGCGCCGCGTTCTCAATCGGGCTTCTGTCTCGATCAGTTATCGCTGCCTGGCTTTCTTTTCAGGGTGGGAACATCTCTTTCCTCCTCGCCGCGCTTCAAGGTGGGCTTTCGTTTGAGCGTAGGCATGCCGTCGTCGCCGAGACCGGTCCTCTGTGCGTCTGTTAACGCGACCAGCTTCTCTTTTATGCCATTGAATTCCGACGTGGAGACCATGGACTCATCGCGTTCGGGGAAGCGGGCGAGCAGCGTGCGAGCCTTGTCGACGCGCTTGCCGGTGGTCGGGTGCGTGCTGAAAATCTTCTCGATCGTTCCGGGGTTCTTCTTCTCTTTCGACTTGAGCTTCTCGAAGAATGAGAGCATCTGCGTGGGGTCATACCCGGCTGCCCACATGTACTGTAGGCCGAGCCGGTCGGCCTCTTCTTCTGCCCCACGGCTGAACTTCAGGAACGAGAGCGGCACGAATACGTTGACGGCGTTCTGCAAGATCAGACCCGGCACGCCGCCCACGAAAAGCAGCGGAATAGACAGGTATTGAAACAGCGTCCCTTTTGACGCCTGCTCGACGCCGTGCCGCGCAGTGACATGCGCGATCTCGTGCGCCATCACCCCGGCTAGCTCGGCTTCGCTGTCGGCGGCCATTATCAACCCGGTGTTTATGTAAAGGAACCCGCCGGGCAAAGCGAAAGCGTTTACCTCGGGCGAATCGATGACCTTTATGGTGAAAGGCATCTTCGCATCCGAGCGGAGCACGATGTTTTGCCCGACCCGATTGACGTATTCGGTGATCGCAGGATCGGTGACGAATTTCGCTTTGCTGTCGACTTCGGCGGCGAGCTGCCGGCCTACGCGAAGCTCCTTATCCTGCGAGTAGAAATTCAGACTGCCCTTGTTGATGTCGCGCTTGCCGATCATCATAGGGTTCTCTTTGTCCTTTAGCGGCTTCGCCTTCTCCTTATTCTTATCGTCGGCGGCCAGGGCGGACGCAGGACCGGCCATCACCATCAGTGCGATGACGAGCGCGGACAGACGTCTTGAGATGCCTGATTGAAACTTCATGACTACAGCACTCCCTTCTATAAAACCCTTCCCAACGGTTCGTACGCTTGCAATCCACAATTAATGCCCAGGGAGTCGCACCGTGTTGTCCGCATCGTGATAGCGCGGGGGCTCACGAGGGCGGCTGGTAGTTCAGCTGTGCTTGCGAAGACGGTCGGCTTGCCCGACACGCCTCTATATTATCAGCGCGCGCTCGCGACGTGCAACTAAGGTCAGAAGCCAGAAGCCAGAAGTTAGAAGGTAGTCGAGGCTATTCTGATCTCATTCATTCGACGGCAATCGAGATAGGGATCAAGAGATTCTGGCTTCTGGCTTCTCGCTTCTCGCTCCTTTCAAAATTTGACACTATCTCTTTCACATTTCTATAATCGCTATTTGTGCCAGCTTATACCGGCGCTTGCCATGCGAGACCGGAAGGATTGGAGAGTGCGATGGCCGACGAGCAGCAGAACGATCAGGTGCGCGAGCGCGAGCGATCTCTCGAAGAGATACGCAAGCTGGGAGTCGAGGCTTACCCGCACGGTTTCGAGCGCACCCACACGATAAGCCAGATAGTCGAGCAGTATAGCTCCGCAACGGGCGAAGAGCTTGAAACCGCAAAGGTACATGTGCGCGCCGCCGGGCGCATCCACGCGATAAATCGTATGGGCAAGGCCGCCTTCATCCGCTTCACGGACGGTCGCAATCTGTTGCAGGTCTACCTGAAGTCGAACGAACTGGACGAGCGCGCGTGGAGTCTCTTCAGGCTGCTCGATCTGGGCGATTTCATAGGCGTGTCGGGGCTGCTCTTTCTCACCCGCACGGGCGAGCTATCGATTCACGCCGACTCGCTGACCTTTCTTTCAAAGGCTATGCTGCCTCCGCCCGATAAGTATTACGGTCTTCAGGATATCGAGGTGCGATACCGCCAGCGGTACGCCGACCTGATCGCGAACCGCGAAGTACGCAGGGTATTCGAGAAGAGAAGCGAGATCATACGCGAGATACGCAACTTCTTCGACCGGCGCGGGTACGTCGAGGTGGAGACGCCGATGCTCACGCCCCTGCCTACAGGGGCGGCGGCCCGCCCGTTCGTCACGCACCATAACGCGCTCGACATCGATCTTTACGCGAGGATCGCGCCCGAGCTTTACCTGAAGCGGTTGATCGTGGGCGGCTTCGAGAAAGTCTACGAGATAAACCGCAACTTTCGAAACGAGGGCATCTCGATAAAGCACAACCCCGAGTTCACCATGCTTGAGTGGTACGAGGCTTACTCGGACTATGAGAACCTGATCGCGCTGACGGAGGAGCTGATATACGGACTTGTCGAGCGGGTTTGCGGCACGACTGTCGTCGAGTACGGCGAGCGCCGGATCGATTTTTCCCGCCCGTGGAAGCGGCTGACTATGCGCGAAGCGGTGGCGCATTACTGGCCCGGAGATTCCGTGCGCCCCGAAGTAGAAGAGATATCGACAAGAGAAGACCTGCTCGCCCGGATAGAGAGGTCGAGCCTTTCTGCCCTGCAATCTCAGATGGAGCATTTGAGAAGCCTCGACTATGGTCATCTGCTCGGCGAGGTGTTCGAGCATCTGGCCGAGCCTGAGCTGATCAACCCTACATTCATCGTGGAGTTCCCGACCGAGCTTTCGCCGCTCTCGAAGCAGAGCGAAGCCGATCCCCGGTTCGTCGACCGCTTCGAGCTGTTCATCTCATCGATGGAGATAGCCAACGGCTTCTGCGAGATAAACGACCCTGCGGACCAGCGCCGCAGATTCGAAGCGCAGATGCGGCTCCGCCAGTTGGGGGATGAGGAAGCAATGCTGATCGATGAGGACTACATCCGCGCGCTCTCTTATGGCATGCCGCCGACTGCTGGCGAAGGGATAGGCATCGACCGGCTCACGATGATCCTCACGAACCAGAAATCGATTCGCGACGTGATACTCTTTCCGCACATGCGACCGGAAGGAGTCTAGCGAGTCGAGAGTCTAGCGAGTCGCTTTAATGACAGACTTGGCT
>DASTET010000240.1:0-3586 GCA_035709445.1 Blastocatellia bacterium
CCTCTGTTCCAGGTCGTGATTATTCCATTCAAATCTTTGCTTATGATGGCGTCGTCCGACGATTCTACGATGGACGCCAGCCGCGCCTTCGCTTCTTCCGCCTGCTTGCGCTCGATGAGGTCGGCCGCCTGCCGCGCCAGAACGTCAAGCTGGTGTAGCCCGGGCTCGCCCAGCCGACGCGGCGCATGATAGTGCGTCGAAAGCATGCCGAGCTCGCGTCCGGATCGACTTAAAAGGGGCGTGGACTGAACGGCGCGCACGCCGGCGGCCAGCATTATGTCGAGGGCCGGCGTGCCGGTGAAAAGGTCGCTGGTTGCCACGTCCTCGACGATGACGCGCTCGCCCCTCTCTATCGCGGTGCCGCAGGCGGCGTGGCCTTTATGGACCGTGTTGAAAAAATCGAGAAACGGCGCTTCGAATCCGCGCTGAGCGACGATTTTCAGTCTCCCCTCTTCGAGAAACTGGATCGTGCCCATATCGGCGCCGCTGATTTCGATGGCCGCGTCAAGGATGTCGTACAGCAGCGTCGAAAAATCGCCTGCCTGGACCAGACGCGTGCTCACCTGTTGCATCCGCGCCATTGCTGATAGCTGGACCAGAAGCTTTCTCTCGCTTTCGCGTACCGCCTCATTCGCCTCTCGGCGTACACGCGCTATCTGAATGTGCGCGCCGACACGAGCGACGAGCTCGCGCGCGCTGAAAGGCTTGGTCAGATAATCATCGGCCCCGGTCTCCATCCCTTCGACGCGCGACTCCTCATCGGCGCGGGCCGAGAGGAGGATTACCGGCACTTCCCGCGTAAGCGGATCGGCGCGAAGCTCGCGCAAAAGCTCAAGCCCGTCCAGCCCTGGCATCATTACATCTGTAAGCACCAGATCGGGGATTCGCTCTCGCGCGGCGTTTAACGCTGTTTTGCCGTCGGAGACCGCCTCCACCGTCCAGTGCTGGCCTAATATGCGCTTCACGTACTCGCGCATGTCGGCGTTATCGTCGGCGAGGAGGATACGCGCCGGGATAATTGCCCCGAGTTGTGGCTCCCGGGCAGGCTCGCTCACTTCAATCCTCTGGTCTGCCGCCCCGGAGTCCCCAGGAAACCATCGCAACGCCTCTTCAACATACGCCCTGGCGCCGACCGGGGTAGATGACACGCTACTTTCAGCGCGGACCCGGTCTGCCGGTAGATGGGCTGAGCCGGTGGGGATCGAGACGGTGAAAGTTGTACCTTCCCCGACTGAGCTTTCAACGCACACACTTCCGCCATGAAGCCTGGCTAATTCCTGCACGAGCGCAAGCCCTATCCCTGTGCCTTCGTGTGTGCGCGCCTCGGCCCCGCGTATGCGGTGAAACCGCTCGAAAATGCGCGGAAGGTCCGCCTCCGCGATGCCCGTCCCGGTGTCGCGCACCCGTAACTCTACGTGGCCGTCTGCCATAGAAAGGCTGACGGTAATAGCGCCTTCAAAGGTGAACTTGAGGGCGTTCGATAGTAGATTCGAAACGATCTTCTCCCACATCTCACGGTCGACATAGACCGGCTCCGGAAGGGGCGGGCAATCGACGATGAGTTCCAGGCCGACCCGCTCTATCGCGGACCGGAATACGCTTGTCAAATCCGCCGTGAGCGCAGCCAGGTCCGTCGGCTCATAAGAAGCCTGGATGCGGCCCGCCTCGATACGCGAAAAATCGAGCAGGGTATTAACGAGTTCGAACAGCCGCAGACAGTTGCGGTGCATCACGTCTAGTTGCTCGCGCTCCTCAGCGGGCAGCGCGTCGGCGGGCCTGGCCAGCAGGTCTTCCATCGGTCCCAGCATAAGCGTAAGCGGCGTGCGAAACTCGTGTGAGACGTTCGAGAAGAAGACTGTCTTTGCGCGGTCGAGTTCGGCGAGGGCTTCCGCGCGGTGCCGCTCCTCCGCGTACGCGCGGGCATGCGTGATCGCTGTCGAGATGTGCCCGGCCATGGTGTGATAGAAGTTCTGATAAACGTCATCGAGAAGGCGACGGGGACTGACGGCGGCAACCAGCAGCCCGGTAGGCAGGTCCTGCCCCGGCGCGGCAAGAGGGAGGACCAGCACCGAGCGGGGTGGTTCGTCCCAGGCGCCGCAGGGCAATCCGGCGACCTTCGTCGCATCGATCAGTTTCGGTCTGTTTTCAGATGCACCGTCGTCCAGCAGCCACACGCCCCCGCCCGCCGCGAAACCCAGCGGCACCTCCAACGGGCTGTTGGACGTGCCCTGCTCAATCCCCGCCGCTGCCGCCAGCCGCGCCATTTTCCGGTCGGCGTCGATCAGATAGATAAGGGCGAACGGCACGTCCCGGTTGTTCCCGCCAATCGTCTCGGCGGCGACCCGGCACGCTTCTTTGTCGCTCCTGGCCTCCGAGAGCGAACGCACGGCCAGTTCTCGCAGGGTCTGCCAGCGCCGCCGTTCCAGCACGCGCCCTGTCGCATCGCTCACAATACAGAAGATGCCGCCGACCGCGCCGCTCTCGGCGCGCACCGGATCATAGGATACATCGTAATAAGTCTCTTCGATGTAGCCGTGACGCTCCAGGAAGAACGGATGCTCGTCGGCGTAGAACGATTCTCCGGATCGCAGAACGCCCTCGAACAACGAGCGCAGCGTGTCCTCCCACAGCTCCGCCCAGCACTCGCGAGCGGGCCTGCCGAGCGCCCACGGGTGCTTCGAGCCGAACGTTGGCACGTAAGAGTCGTTGTAGAGCGCCGCCAGCTCCGGGCCCCAGAACAGAATGATCTGCGCCCGCGACGCCAGCAGAATGCTGACTGCGCTGCGCAGGCTTTGCGGCCAGTTCTCGACGGGGCCAAGCGGTGTTTGTGACCAGTCGAGCGAGCGCATCAACGCGCCCATCTCGCCGCCGCCGGAAAGAAAGCTGACTGCCTGCTGCGGCTCTTCTTGTTTGTCCGCTGATTCCATTGGCGGCCTCCCACGCATACGAAACGCGCATCCTGGGCGTAAATCTACTTTACTTGCCGGCTGCTTTCTCAGGCTTATCTGGAGAGACAAGACCAACTAATGGGAGAACCCATCAGCCGGTAAGCACGCTTGCTGCGCGGAAATTTATGAAAGCGCCCACCCTCGATGAACTGTTAAAAGGCTTAGGTTTGAGATTGTACCACTCGATGAGCCGAAATGTTTAGTTTGATTCTCTGTTCTTGTCCGATTCAGATAACGGGCACGCTATCGACCATTCGCCCGTCGGACATATAAACAAGCCGGTCGGCCATATGAACAAAACGCGGATCGTGTGTGACCATGCAGATGGTCGCGCCGTTCTGGTGAAGCTCTCTGAGCATCTCCATGATGGCGTACCCGTTGGTCGAGTCGAGATTGCCGGTAGGCTCGTCGGCGAGCAGTATGCGCGGGCTGACGACGAGCGCGCGCGCGACGGCCACACGTTGCTGCTGCCCGCCGGAGAGCTGGCTCGGTCGCCGCTTCGCATGCTCTGTCATGCCGACTTTCTTTAACGCCTCGCTAACCCTGTCCTTGCGCTCGGATGATTTCATCTTTTGATAGGCGAGCGGCTGCTCGACATTCTCGAACACATTCAGGTCGCCTATGAGGTTGAAGCTCTG
>DASTET010000241.1:0-2650 GCA_035709445.1 Blastocatellia bacterium
GAAATCGATAGCGACCGTATGGCGGTCCTTGCCGAAGAAGCGAGCGCGGACTGGGCCGTGCTCGGCGCGGACGGCGACCCGCGCGTCAAAGCCTTCGCATTCATATCGGGCAGGTTTGGCGATAAGGCGCGCGAGAGGCTGGCAAGCCGCGAGCGGACGCCGGTGCTCTGCGTTGTAAGCAAAGAGGACAAGCCCGGCTTTGCCGACATGTCTGCTCTCTTCGCGAGATCGAAAAGTGATGAGAGCGATTTCAGGCTTTATGAAGATATGGGCATAGGCACTACTATGTTCGCGCTGTGGCGCTACAGGTATCCCGATGAGCGGGGCGTAGGCTTTCTGGCTAAACAGGGAGTCGACACCGAAAAGATCGGCCTCGTCCCCAAAGACCCCGGCGATGAGAAGCCTGTCGAGGATGTGATATGCGACTGGATAGCCGCTCGCCTGAAATCGCTTGGCCGGTTGCGTGAAGTTTCATTCCAGACGGAAGACGGATGGACCATCTACGGCAACCTGCTGACGCCGGAGAGAGAGGGTCGTGCGCCGGGCGTAGTGATGGTGCATTCGGGGTTGAGCGACCGCTACATCTTTCACGATCTCGAAAGGCTCTTTGTAAAAAACGGCATGGCCGTGCTCAACATCGACTGGCGCGGGCGGGGCAAGAGCCGCGAGCGGGGCAGCTTTTTTACGCTCCCAAAAGATGAGCGCGACCGAGCGCACCTCGATGTCAAAGCGGCGGTCAACCTGCTCGCGAAGCAGCCTGAAGTCGACTCGCAGAAGATCGCAATCGTCGGGACGTATATAGGCGCGAAGTATGCGGCTGCCGCCGCGCTCGGAGATTCGAGGATCGGCGCGGTCGTTATGCTTTCCGGCTACATACCGAGCGGCAAAGAGCGCGAAGAGATAGCCGGCGTCACATTCCCGATTCTGTTTATCGGCAGCCGAGGTTTTGGCGCGGTCACGAACGCGATGGCCGACCTCTACGAGTTGACCAGGGAGAGGGGAAGCGAGCTGATACTCTATGACGGCGGGGCGCTCGGCTATCAACTGTTCGAAGTCGACGAGACGCTTGAGAAGAGGATCGTCGACTGGGTGAATCAACGCCTGACTGAAAAGAGTGATGAAACCACGGATGAGCACAGATAGACACGGATAGATAACTCTGTGTTCATCGGTGTTCATCTGTGGTTGCTTTTATCGAAAGAGGATGAGATGAGAACTATGCTGGGATCGATCAGGCTGGTCACGCTGACCGTCATTGCCTCTCTTCTACTGTGCAATCTCGTCGCAGCTCAACAGACAGCTTCGGAAGAAGTGATTGCCGTGCGATGCGGCAAGCTCATCGACGGGCGCACGGCTGAGCCGCAAACCGACATGGTGATAATAATCCGGGGGCAGAGAATACACGCGGTCGGGAGCGCCCGAAGCACCGCCATCCCGCAGGGAGCGCTCGTCATCGATCTCAGCCAGGCGACCGTGCTGCCGGGGTTGATAGACGCCCACTCGCACATCATCCCGGATGTGGGCTACACGCAGGACTCATTTCTGAAACGCTCGTCGGCGCTCAATGCAATCGATGGGCTCGTGAATTCGCAGAAGAGCCTCGCAGCCGGGTTCACAACGCTACGCGACCCCGGCGATATGGACCTGTATTATGCGCACCTGGTTGTCAGGGACGCGATCAACGCGGGAAAGGTGCAGGGGCCGAGGATCGTGGCCGCCGGGCACCTGCTTTCGATCACCGGCGGGCACGCGGATTTTAACAGCGCCGCTCCCGAGATGCCGATACCCGCGTTCGGCGAGATAGTCGATGGCATCGATGAAGTCCGCAAGGCCGTGCGCAAAGAGGTCAAATGGGGGGCCGATTGGATAAAGGTGTCCGCCACCGGAGGAATATATTCGGCGGGCGACGACCCGGGGCTCGAACAGTTCTCATTTGACGAGATGAAAGTCATAGTCGAAGAGGCGCGCAGGTTCAATCGTTACGTCACGGCGCACTCTCACGGGGTCCAGGGCACGAAGGCGGCTCTCAGAGCCGGTGTCAGGTCAATCGAGCACGGAAGCGTCCTCGATGACGAAGCCGTCGAGCTGTTCAAGCAGAAGGGAGCTTACCTCGTCCCGACGATCTACACGTCCGAGTACACGATAGCCGAAGGTGAAAAGAACAAGACCCCCGAGTACGCTTTAGAGAAGGCGCGGAGCCTGCACGAGATGAAGCGACAGAGCTTCCTGAAGGCGGTCAAAGGCGGGGTCAAGATCGTCTACGGCACCGACACCGGCATAATCCCGCAGGGAGCGAACGCGCGCCAGTTCGCAGTGATGGTCAGGTGGGGGATGTCGCCTGCGCAGGCGATACTCGCTGCCACTTCGGTCGCGGCGGAGATGCTCGGCATGTCGAAAGAGATCGGCTCGATAGAGGCCGGAAAGTATGCCGACATTATCGCGGTCGCCGGAGACCCGCTTTCGAATATATCGACGCTCGAAGATGTCAAATTCGTGATGAAGGGCGGCAAGGTTATAAAGGACAGATCGAGCGCCGCGAAGAATCATTGAGAAATCGTAACTACTCAGCCGCCTTCAGGCGGCTTTCCGAAAGCAGATCATGGCGCAGTATGCGCTTCGCGCCGCGCGGCCAGCCGTTTTACGGCTGGTT
>DASTET010000242.1:0-4502 GCA_035709445.1 Blastocatellia bacterium
TGACTGTATCTTCAAGCGTGACATATTGCTGTGAGTTGAGCACATCGCCGCGCCACGCTTTTATCAGAGAGCCGTTTCGAAACAGTCGCACATCGAATGCTCCGCTGCCGGTCTTATGGCTTGCATCCGGGGCGGCCTCAGTCACCTGGACTTTGACCTTAACCTGGCGCGAATCTATCGGGCGGTCAGCGCTCAGACTGCTATCGCTCAATGCCAGTTTCACCTGAGGCTGCCGCCTGTCCAGTTTCGATATGCTCTGGGCTGCGGCAGGCTTTCTGCCCGCGAGAATCTCCGCGAGCAGACCGGGATAATAGAACTCGTTAAAGAAGACTTCGACAGGAGCTACGTCGAATGTACTTGAGGCAAACCGCCAGAGTATAGATTTCCATCCTTCAGGCGACCCGTCGAACAGTCCATCCGGGCTGATGACCAGCCAATCCCTGCCAGCATCGAAAGCCAGAAGTGTGCTGAGTGCCTGCCCCGACGACGACGACCATATCTTCGCAGTAGCATCCTCGCTCCCGGTTACAATCAGCTTTCCGTCACTGCTGTAGGCCAGGGCAATAACAGGGCCGGAGTGCCCTTCGAGCACGCGAATCATCTTGCCCGTCTGCACATCCGAAAGGCGAACCGTCTTATCGTATCCGCCCGAGGCAATCACCTTTCCATCCGGGCTGAAAGCGACCGAGAGCACGTCGGCTGGATGGTTTTCGATGCTGCGGATAGGCTGGCCCGTCTGAACGTTCCAGAGCTTTACGGTCTTATCGCGACAGCCGGAGGCGAGAATGGACCCATCAGGGCTGAAGACGACGCCCGTTACATCGTTCTCATGTCCCTGTAGCATATGGACCGTCTTCCCGGTATCTATATCCCATAGCCTTATCGAGTTATCGAAGCCGCTGGAAGCGACCATCTTCCCGTTAGGGGCAAAGGCCAGCGCGCTTATCAGGCTGTAATGCCCTTCAAGCGTGCGCACAAGCTTCCCGGTCCGAACATCCCATATCCTGACCGTCTTATCGATACTGCCGGAGGCTATGAGATTCCCGTCGGGGCTGAAGGCGAGCGCCGAGACAGACGACTGATGGCCCGTTAGATCGTGCGTGATTTTATTATCCGCAAGACTCCACAGCTTGATAGTCCTGTCTGAACTCCCCGAAGCGAGTATATTTCCCTGCGGGCTGAAGGCTGCGGCATTCACGCGAGATGTATGCGCGTCGAGGCTGGCAACAAGCCCGCCGACGCTGCTGTCCCAGAGTTTTACGCTGTTGCCGGTTGCGCAGGCCACCATTTTGCCGTCAGGGCTCATCGAGACGGCATTCACCTTCGATATTCGTCCTTCAAAGTTACGAAGCCACTTGCCCGTGAGGCTATTAAACAGAATCACCTGCGTCCAGCTCCCTGCCGCGAGGGTCTTCTCATCAGGGCTGAGGGCGATTGTCGAGATAGGGTTGCTTGCGCCTTCAATAGTGCGCAGCGTCTGTCCGGTCTCAGTATTCCAGATTCTTATAGTCTTATCCTGGCTGCCTGTTAAAAGGGTCCTTCCATCACTTCGATAGGCGACAGAAGTCACGATCGCCGAATGGCCCTGGAGGGTACGCAGCAACTGGCCGCTCTCTTTATTCCAGAGCTTGATCGTCTTATCATCACCGCCCGATGCTATGACCTGGCTGTCGGGACTGACGGCGAGTGCGCGAACACCTCCGGCATGGCCTTCAAGGGTCTGGATCAGCTTCCCGTCGCTTAGTTGCCAAAGGCGGACGTACTTATCGACGCTCCCCGAGACGAGGAACTTTGAGTCGGGGCTGAAAGCGACGGCGCGAACCTCTGAAGGCCCCGTCTCAATCTTGCTCGGCGTATCGCCTGTAGCGGCGTCCCAGATAATGACCGAATGGTCCCTGCTTCCCGAAGCGATCAACTTACCATCCGGACTGAAGGCGACCGCATTAACCTCATCGTCATGACCAGAGAGTATGCGAGTGACGCGGCCTGTCTTGATCTCGCAGATAATGACCTGCTTATCAAGGCTCCCGGAGGCAAGCGTTTTTCCGTCGGGGCTGAAGGCAATCGAGGTGACGTTGTCTCGATGATGATCGAGAACTCGAAGCAGACGCCCTGTTTCAACATCCCATAGCCTTATCGACTTGTCCGCGCTTGAGGAGGCGAGCGTCTTCCCATCAGGGCTATAGGCCAGGGAACGGATGTTGTCCGAGTGGCCGTTTTGAATAACGACGTCGGGTCTCTCTACGGTCGTTGCGGGCCTTTTTGAGGGAGGCGTCTGCTGCCGGGATTGTTGCCCGAACAACGTCGAGCTGAAGACCAGTATCTGTGCCAGAACCGTTAAATATAAAATAGCTCTTATCGGAAAAACCTTCTGAATCCTCATTATTAACCTCGTCGGCAGTTTCCCAGACTTATACTTTCTTGAACCCCATTAGAACTACGCAACTAACCCGTTCGGGGGATTTATTCAATGCTCTGCATACTAACCCAGTTGCAGCCGGGTGACAAGGTGACAGGGGGTTTTGTGCAGGGCAAACGCATCTAATTTCCCAGGAAAATAAGGATTTTAGTTTCTTAGAGTTCTACGCCGGAAATGAGAATGAGCAAATTTCCTAGACTTTTCGAGGTAAGCTGGATTAGCGAAATTGCTCGAAAAATTGAAATCCTCGATTTTACCGGGAATTTAGATGCGCTCGCCCCGGGGTTTTGTGCCGCCGCTCAGATTCAGAAATTGCCGTGCGATTCTCATTACGATGGGGCACGGTATTCATTTAACAGCATAGGACGCGGAGGAACGCAAAGGGTTGATTACTCCTCTGCGTTCTTCCGCGTCCTATGCTGTTGAGAATGTATTACGTTTTCAGAAGGCGCTATAGATCGAAAGCCCTCACAAGAAAAGCCGCCATCTGACCGCGCGACACCTCAAGCGATGGACAGTAATTCCCTCCTCCGCACCCGAGCGTGATCTGTCGCACAGCCATCTCTTCTATGTGTGCATAAAATGCATTCGCAGGCGGCACGTCGGGAAATCTCTGCATCGCTGGCACAGGCGGGATGTACCCCGGCTCGTGCAGCGCCCTTATGATAAATGCCGCCATCTGATCTCTCAGCACTGGATCAGTCGGGCAGTAGTTGCCCCCTCCGCACCCGAGCGTGATCTGGCGGACGGCCATCTGTTCTATGAAGGCATAGAAGGGATTCGAGGGAGGGACATCCGAGAATCTCTGCATAGCCGGTGGCGGAGGGTTGAAATCCCCCAGCGCGCGTATGATGAAAGCGGCCATCTGCTGGCGGGTCACTGTCAGATCGGGACAGTAGTTTGAAGAGTCACACCCGAGAGTGACGCCGCGTGCAGAGAGTTTCCCTATCTCTGTGTAGAAGACGTGTCCCGCTTGTACGTCTGCGAAGTCTCGACCCTGGAAGATTCTAAACGTCTGATCGCCTATCGTGATCGTCCCGCTCCGAACCGTGCTATCCGGGTTTGCTTCTATCGTATAGCTAACCGTGCCGTTGCCGTTGCCGGGGCTTCCCCCTGTTATCGTTATCCAGTTCTGATCGCTCGCCGCCGTCCATCCACATCCGGCTGCCACAGCTACATCTATCGAGTCCGCCCCGCCTGCTCCGGCAAATGAGCGGTGCGCCCTCGACAGCGTAAAAAGGTTGACCGTTAACGTGGCTTCGGAGCTGGTCGCTGTTCCGCAGATATTTGTAAATACCGCTCTGTAGCGGTTTCCCTCCTGCTCGCCTGAAGCTATAAAAGAGAGCGGACTGGTTATAGCTCCAGCTATGTCGTTGAAGCTGGCACCTGAATCAGTGCTCACCTGCCACTGCAAACCGGCGGCGGGCATCGCATCGGCAGCGGCGCTGAAGCTTGCAATACTGCCGCTGCAAACGGTCTGATCCGCAGGCTGGCTCGTGATGGAAGGCGCAGTATTTACAGCCAGGCTCGCGGTGTCGGATGTGACGATGCCGCACGTACCCGTTACGACCACATCATATGAGCCTGAGTCGGTTGCTGCTAGAGGATCTATCGTGAAGCTGTTAGCGGTTGCAGCCGGGATGTTGACACCTCCCTTGCGCCACTGGAAAGAGATATTCGTTCCCGAGGCGATAACGGAGAAGGTGACCGATTCACCCTCGCACCTGATGGCGCTCGAAGGCTGGGAGGAGATCTGAGTCTGGGAGAGCAGGGTGAGCGAAGCCTCGGCAGAAGTGGCCGTGACGCCGAAGGAGTTAGTTACTACAACGTCATAGGAGGCGACATCAGCCGGAGCAGTGGGATTGATGGTCAAAGTATCGGTCGTTGCGCCGAAGACGTTGCCGCCGTCGGAGAGGTTAACCCCGTTCCTGCGCCACTGGAAAGAGAGGCCGGAGCCTGAAGCGGCGACGGAGAAACTGACCGGTCCGCCGGGGCAGCCGACCTGACTTTCCGGTGCTGTTGTAACCTCAACGGGGCAGGCGTTGCTGAAGGCCCAGTTCGAGTTGTTGCCTGAGTCTGTGCT
>DASTET010000243.1:0-3767 GCA_035709445.1 Blastocatellia bacterium
CGGCTCGTTTTCGCCCAGAATCCTTATCTGGCGCTCGGTCCGGTTGTAATCGGCTCCACCCACCCTGAACGGTACAGGCTTGTTATCCTTGTCGAGCAGCTCGATCAGTACCTTGTGTGTGCCCGGCCTCATCTCTTCCCACGACAGCCAGACAGGCTCCCATCGAGTAAGCACTTTCGGGTTTCGACCATCTATCGTGTACCTGACCTTATACTCGTTCCCGCTTATCGTCGCATTGGTGACATAGAAGTCGAGCAGTAATCCTCGCGGATCGTCTTTCCATCGGTAGTCGCCTTTTGGGCGCGAATAGGTAAGAAGCGGCGCATTCAGGTCTATCTCCTGACCTGACGGCTTGTTCTTTACATAGAAGACGACCATGTCGAAAGCCGAGCCGTCTGTCTCTTTGATAGACTCGTGCCACTCGCGACCGGGAAAAGCGCGCAGCGTGTGGATGCCAGGTCGCAGGTTGTTGAACATGCCGTTTTCAGGGCTGAAGGGCTTATCCGGATGGTGGTCGGCCTCATACGGCTCATTATCGAGTATGACGTGTATATGCTGGCCCTTGTCCCGTTCTGTGTCCTGGTAGATGGGGTACCCGGTTACATTCAAAGTCGGCGCGACCGAGTCACCCTCGATCACCTGGCCGTTCTGCGGCGATGTGAATTGCAGCGAGACATCGCCAGTCGGGCCGGCGGTGAAATAACCGGGAGCGGCCTGCCCCATCGGTTTGGCGTCGGAGGGCAGGCCGCTTCTGGATTGTGTTGCGGGCGCGGAGTTGGAATTGCCCGCGTTCGCATTGCCGGGCCTGTTGCCGGGCTGGTTTTGAGTCTCGCAACCGGCAGATGCTATTGCTGAAAATAGAGTAACGAAAGCCAGGGCTCGCGTCACCTGTAAGATTCTCATCGATTTGACTCCTGATTCGTAATCTCACAAACGCACGTGACGACTCACCCGGCGTCCACAGTTGTCCGGCGCTACTTCTGCGGCAGCGGCGGCTCTTTAAGCGTGCAATCGACGTTCAACGATCTCAAGAATGCAAGCAGGTCATCCCGCTGCTCCTTTGTGATCGTTCGCTTCTCAAGGTTCTTACGATCAAGATGCTCATTGGCAATTCCGCCGCCAAGCATAAGGTCTACGGCCTCTTCGAGCGTCGCGACGCTGCCGTCGTGAAAATAAGGCGCAGACCTTGCCACGTCCCTGAGCGTCGGCGTCTTGAATGCCCCGGTATCTTCGGGCTTGCCCGATACCTTACCCCGACCGGGGTCCGGTGTCGGCTGATTCATGCCTATCCCTACATTGTGATACTGCATATCGGTGAAGAGAACGCCGTCGTGGCAGTTATTGCATTTAGCCTGTTGAAAGACCTCCCAGCCTCGCTTCTGGGCGTCGGTCAGGGCCGATTCATCTCCGGCGCGATACCTGTCCCAGGCCGTGGTGCCGCTTATTATGGTCCGTTCGAATGCGGATATAGCTTTCATTATGTTCTCGGCTGTGGCGTCGCTGCCGAAGACGGTTTGAAACTGCTTCTTGTAACCTTCAAGAGCGTTTATGCGCCCCACTATCTCGTCCTCTTTTCCCTCCGCGCCCATGTTTCCGCCCTTCCATGCGGCAATCGCCTGTTTCTCAAGCGAGGGGCTGCGGCCATCCCAGTAAAACTCTTTGTGGTATCCGATATTCCAGAGCGTAGGGCTATGGCGGGGGAGGGTCTTTTCGTATGCGCCGATTGCCTTGGCGATCCCGTCGGTCAGACCTTTCTCGCATACGTGACACGAGTAACACGAACGGGACCCGTCGCCGCTCAGACGTTTATCAAAGAAGAGCTGCCGTCCGAGGGCGACCTTTTCCGCAGTCATAGGGTTGTCCTCGGGTACAGCCATCGGCTCGTATGTTGATAGCATAGGGGGAAGCGGAAGAACCTCCGGCTTGAACTCTGCCGTCTCCTCAACCCTGTTCCCGGTGCAGGCGACGAGCAGAAATGTTAGAAAGATCGACAATGACAGGCAGACTGCTGCTTTGATCCTCGTATTAGCACTACGACTGTTCATGGCGCGTCCTCCTTTTATGTGATCGGTTCGAAAGAGTATCCTGTGGTTCGTTACCACAATATGATGACCGGCGACGCGAGGTCAAATACCCGGAGGACACACGGGAAGGACCGGAACGCCGAGATGAGGCCCGGGATTGTTCAACGCCGCGCGCAACGCCATAGCAAGCGCGATCCGCGTCTGCTCAGGGATTAAAATCGCATCGACGAACCCACGCGCTGCGGCGAAGGTCGCCTCCAGTTCGTGCTCATACTTCTCCCTGACCTTCTCCATCTGTTGTAGCATCTTTTCAGACGGCTCACGCCCCTCCTTCTGGAGTTTCTCAAGCTCCGCGCTGAAGAGCGCCATCACGGCCGACTCGCCCTCCATAACGCCCATTCGACCGGTCGGCCACGTATAGATAAAGTCGGGATCGAAGCCCTGACCTGCCATAGCATAGTACCCGGCCCCGGATGCATGATTGATAGTCAGGACCAGCTTTGGAACCGTCGCAGTCGCCATCGCCTCGACAAATCTCGCCCCGGCGCGAATTATTCCCGAATGCTCCGCGTCCGTGCCCACCATGAAGCCGGACACGTCCTGTATGAACAGCAGCGGCGTTTCGTGCCTGTTGCAGGTCTCGATGAAGTATGCCACTTTTTCGGCTGAATCGGTATAGATGATGCCGCCGAATTTTGGCGGTCGGCCCGCAGGCCCTCGGATCAATCCGCGGTTATTCATGATGACGCCGACGGGTATGCCTTCGATGCGGGCGTAGCCGGTGATCATCTCTCTGGCGTATTCGGCCTGGAACTCGTCAAGCTCCCCCTTGTCAAGCAAGCAATCGAGGACCGCCCGCACGTCATAGGGGTGACGGTGATCGGCGGGCATTATGTCATAGATGTCGGTAAGTGGCCGCCTGCCCGGCACGGATTCTCTGATCTGCACGCGCGGAGCAGGAGGCGGCGGGAGCTCTGTTACAAACTCTCGAAGCTTTTCGAGGCACTCGCGGTCATCCTTCGCCCGGTAGTGAGCGACGCCTGAGATTTCGTTATGAGTGCGCGCGCCGCCAAGCGTCTCGCTGTCTACGGACTGACCCACCGCCCCTTTGACAAGGTTCGGCCCGCCAAGTCCCATAAACGAAGTGCCATCGACCATTATGATGAGGTCCGAGAGAGCGGGAAGATAGGCGCCCCCCGCCACGCAGAGCCCCATCACTGCGGCAAGCTGCGGCACCTTGAGATAGCGACGCATAACCGAATTGTAGAAGAAGATGCGGCCCCCGCCGTACTGGCCGGGAAAGACGCCGCTCTGATACGGCAGGTTCACACCGGCAGAGTCGACCAGGTATATGATGGGGATGCGGCAGCGAATTGCGATCTCCTGGGCCCTCAGAATCTTTTTTACCGTCTCGGGCCACCAGGAGCCTGCCTTCACCGTCGCGTCATTAGCGACGACGATTGCCTCGCGGCTCGCGACCCTCCCTATGCCCGTGATGACACCCGCTCCGGGCGCCTGGCCCTCGTACTGGTCGTGAGCGAAAAGAAGCCCCGTCTCCAAAAAGTAGGAATCGGGATCGAACAGCAGCCCGATGCGCTCGCGAGCGGTGAGCTTCCCCTTTTTGTGCTCACGCTCGATCTTTTCCGCCCCTCCGCCCAGTCGCAGGCGGTCTTCGAGGTTTTTGAGTTCACTTACCAGTTTTTCGAAATGCTCTCGGTTTGAGATTGTCGTTTGCTCGCTCAT
>DASTET010000244.1:0-3131 GCA_035709445.1 Blastocatellia bacterium
AGCCCTGCGCGAGTCGGGGGCGGCTATCGTGCCGGGGTCAGACCGGACGCTGACCTTCGGCGGCCAGCCGTCCATCACAATCTCCCCTGGCGCGATAGTGCTGAGCGACCCGGTGGACCTCGACGTGCCGTCGCTGGGCGACCTGGCAGTGAGCATCTTCGTCCCCGGAGTTACAGGACCGGCGACCTGGCATTTTGTGTCGCTCCAGACCTCGTACGTCTCGCCGCCGGGAGATTACACGGCGAGCAATGTCATGCCGGTTGCCTCGACTACGCAGGCGTGGTTCTGGCTGGCGGGGGTTGATGTGATGACGTCCAAGCAGACAGGGGCTATCGTGACCTTCGGCGACTCGGTCACAGACGGAACACAATCCACCCCTGATACTAACAACCGGTGGCCGGACCACCTGGCCCTGCGGCTGATGGCTCAACCCGGGAATCACAAGATGGGTGTTCTGAACGGGGCAATCACCGGTAACCGGCTCCTCAATGACATCATCGGCCCCAACGGACTGGCCCGGTTTGACCGCGACGTGCTGACGCAGACAGGGGTGACACATGTCATCGTGCTCCTGGGGAACAACGACATCCTCTTTGTGTTCAGTCCCGCAGATATCGTGACCGTCGATCATATCATCCAGGGATACAGGCAGCTCATCCAGCGAGCGCACGCACGCGGGCTCAAGATCTACGGCGGCACCCTTACCCCGTTTGGAGGGTTCCCATTTTCTTCTGCGTTGAAGGAGGAGATGCGCCAGGCGGTCAACGCGTGGATCCGCACGAGCGGCGAGTATGACGCGGTCATCGACTTTGACGAGATCATGCGCGATCCGAGTTTCCCGGAACGGTTACTGCCGCTCTATGACAGCGGGGACCATCTACACCCCAACGACGCTGGCTACGAAGTTATGGCCGATGCCATCAACCTGAAGCTATTCAAGAGGGGCGAGGGCCACTAGATGGACGGCATATCGGGAAAGGGAGTGGAAAGGTTCAGAGTACACGCTTTAGCCTGCTGAAGGCTGAACTCTGAATCTTTCCACTCATGAAGCTATTACGCCGCTGGCTTGTGCTATCATCGCACATCTCCTTCTGAAATACTATTTCTGCAACCAGGTCTAAGTCTCTTGTATATAAGCGAGCCTGTGAACTGCCCTGCGAAGTATGCTCCTATCAGAACCGGAAAGGTGATGAGCTGCCAGCCGAGTCCCGAATATACTCTGAGCGCGATCACTAGCGGGACCGGCAGGTGTATCGCGCATATCCACTGCCAGGAGAACTTTCTCACGCTCGCGCGCCAGTAGCCGAAAGGCAGGTTTAAAACGAAGACTGCGAGGCCGACCAGTAAAAGAGTCATCCCACAACGACAATACTCATTCGCGCCGGAACATGAAAGGATCGGATCGCTCGCCCGTCGATGGAGTGAAGACGGTTATAGAGACATCCGCGCCGGGCGGGATCATCGCGCTCACGTTCTTCTTGGTTACGAGACGAGTCGTTATTCCGCCAGGCAACAGGAAGGCGGCGGGGTACTTTATCTTCTCGACCGGCACTCCGTCTATCTCGATGACCGATTCGCCCACGACGAAGTTCTCTCCGTCGACGGTCAGCTTGCCGTTTCCCTTCTTATAACTCAGGCGAGTGATTCTAGGCCCTCCGCCCGGAGTTTCGGAGTCGAGCGCCTCTATCGCCGCGCGCAGGTTAGGCCGGGGACCGATCTTCTGATTGAGGTTGCCTGTTTGGGGCGTGCCTGTAGAGACGAGCAGTTGTCTCAAACGAGCGGGCGTAAGCGGCGGAAGCCCTCGCTCTTTTACTATGCTTTGAATCACGGCTGCCGCGCCCGCCACCATGGCCGAGGCCGACGATGTGCCGCCAAAGAGTGTTGTATACCAGTTGTTCTCTCCCTGCTCCCGCCGCAGGTCGCCGTACCCGCATGTGGTCACAAAGCGGCCCCATCCCTGAACATCAACGCGGGAGCCGTAGTTCGATTCCTCAACCCTCTCGCGGTCGGGGCCGGGGCCATAGATGCCAGCCGGTGGAAGACCAGCCCCTACTATAATCGCGCCCGAATCGCGCTTGCTGCGATTGAAGGTGCCGTTGTAAATCGGGTCGTCGAGATTTTCAAACCCGTTTCCGGCGGGCTCTACCACAACGATGCCCCGCTGAGTGGCCGTCCTGATGGCGTTGAACACATCAGGCTCGAACTCTATCGGCAGCAAACCATGCCCGTTAGTAAAATCGATGCGCGGCCCGGCCACGGACTGCTGCTCGAGGAGGATCACGTCGCCCGGCTCAAGGTGTTGAAGAGCGCGGTTTATCGCCTCGGCGACGCGCGGCACGGTCCCTTCCGTGACGGGGTTGATCAAGCCGATCTTTGCGCGGTGAGCTATCCCCGTCACGCCTATGTCATCGGCGGCGGCGACCAGTTGACCGAGCACGGCGGTCCCATGATTCTTGTTGAACTGGGGAAGCTGGTCCAGCCCCTTCACGATGACGAATGCCCCCGAGATAGCGGCGGCCAGGTCGTTATGGTCCGGGTTCCAGTTGAACTCTATATCAACAATGCGGACGTTCTCGCCACGCCCGCCCGGAAGCGTCCACGCGTAGCGCACGTCCATCCCGTCAGGGGCCGGATCGAGATAGCCCTGGAACGCTTCCAGTTCTTTTGGCTCGGAATCATCTGCAAAGACAAAAGGGACTGTATCATTTGTGGGAAGAGGCAGAAAAAGCGAGGCCGCCAGCGCGATGATCGAGCAGAAAGCGAGCCCGGCTTTAAGAGTGTCGAAACGCAGAGACCGTATCAAAGGTTCATAACTCCCGGTTAGTTAAGCGGGAATGCACAGGTGGAATTGTAGGTTGCGCTCGTTTTGAGTGTCAACAGTTTGAAGCCAGCTGAACCCTCACGAGCCTTTTGCAGGGCCCAGGCGGCCCTCATTGGTCACGGCAAGCAAGCTCGAATCGTATAGATGTCCGGGTGTCGAGCGAGCGCCCGGTAATGCCAGATTTCAGGCGGCTGAAGCATCAATGTTTTGGGAATGACCCGACTGATACTGAAATCGAACAAGAGATCATCAAGCTGACGCACAACCGGCATATATCGCAATTGGGTAAGGGCGGGTCTGTTTGAGAAGG
>DASTET010000245.1:0-6908 GCA_035709445.1 Blastocatellia bacterium
AGAGAAAGCAGGTCTCGATTTGCGAAAGACATTGCGCCAGATCCCCGGCAATTCTATTCTGCCCTTATATGGTAAGCCTCCCGAATAAATGATTATTGCCCTCACCTCTCGTTTTCCGGCAAAGCCATTGGCACTAACCTCGCCGAGGCCATGCTTTCCTACCCATAGAGTGAGATAATATCAAGCGTCACTCTTGGAACACTGGGCAAGGCTTCAACTTGTGATTCCCGGACAGCGGCAGCAGTTTCGCCACTCTCCTCTTTTCAACAATGACGGTCAACCCGGACTATTCCTTGCGAACTTGGCAGCGGTATCTATACGTCCATTAGTTATGCGATCCGGGGAGAGGAAATGAAAAGCAAATCCAAAGCGGTCAAAGCCAACGATAAGCAACGCACAGACAGGAGAATCAGAAAACATGTGCTTTGCGTTGATAGCGATGAGAATACTTGCAAGGTTATGGCAACCCTGCTGGCAGGGTCAGGCTATGAGGTGACTCATACGACGACTATAGCCGACGGCTTAAACCTGGCCAGAAGGCGCAGCTTCGACCTGCTGCTACTGGATTGGCAGCTTAAGGACGGGACCGGCGTTGAACTGTGTCAGATGATTCGTACCTTCAACAGCCAGATTCCCATTCTTTTCTATTCAGCTAAAGCTGATGACTCCGACGCGAAGAGCGCGATAAGCGCCGGGGCACAGGGCTGTTTAGTAAAGCCTGTCGAGGTTATGAACCTTTTACAGACTATATCTCACTACATGGTCGCCAGGGATGGTGAAGCACAAAAACCGAGGAGCTGATTTAGTACCGACGAACACATACTACCGACACAAATTTAGCCTGCTACTGCCTGTTGCGATGGTCTTGAGCAATGGCCCTTCGCTCGAACTTTCCGCACCAGTCCTCGTCGCGAGTCATAGGCCGGGAGATCTGCCCAACACCTGAGCCTTGCTTCGAGCGGATAGTGTCTCTATTCGATTGACAATACCAGCCACAGGGTATAGGCTGAAACTGGATCGAGCTTAGCTCACTCTCTCCTTCAGCTTTTCTGGATCGCTCCAGTTCTTCTGAAACTAACAGCTCACTTTCCGCAGGATTTAACGGCTTCGCAACGTTTCAGCGAAACGACTGTCAGGCCCGTTCTATCGGAAAAGGAATCACCATGTCTGCTAGATTGTTTGTCGGAAATCTCTCAGTAGATACCGATAATGATGAACTCGGAACCCTCTTCAGCGAGGTGGGGTTCGTGGAGTCGTGTATTGTAATAACCGACCCGGAGTCGGGGCGATCGAAAGGCTACGCCTTTATTCATATGGGCTCTAGACAGGCGGCTGAAGCAGCCAGAGAAAAGTTCAACGGTCATGATTTGCGCGGGCGGCCCCTCATAGTGAATGATCTCCGGCCTGGAGGTGTCAGGCGGAACCCGGCCGGCTATAGCGGCACGGGGCGGGCTTAACTCAAGCCTATTTTGATCAACTATGAGGTGCTACAAGTCAAGGCAGATGGCCTCCGCCCATCTTGATCAACAACTCACGGTGCCTGAGGAAATACAATTCCAGGCGCACGTGGAAATATGCGTGGAATGCCGCGCATATCTGGCCAGTCTGGAGCAGGTGTCGCTCACACTTAAAGGCGCTGAGCGGATAGATGCCTTGGCTGAATCGTGCGGCCGCATCATGTCTGTGATTAAAGCCGAAAGAGCGATGTGTTCCGATTTGTTCGTTTCGCCATCAGCGGCCGAGAATGAGGGGCGATTCGCCCTCTTCTCAGCTTCTGTGCTCTTCCACCCTGGACCGAGCAGACCGAAAGGAGTCTCAATGTCCATTCAAGATAAGGTACTAAAACTCAAAGCTATGTCAGCTAGCTCGTACACACGAACGGCTGCGTTTATCGGAATAACCCTCGCAGTGTTGGGGCCTTTTATGCTGTTAACCACAGGCGGGCGCGAGGCGAACAATATGCCGTGGTATGTCTGGATGACCATTCCGCTGCTGCTGATGATGGTCGTAGCCGTCGGGGTCCTGGCGTTCAATCGCCGGAAATCGAATTCAGAAGGCCTTTCCATCAGACCGAGGCACCAATGAAAGAACATCGAATGGGCTCGACAAGAAATGATGGTGTTATGTCTTTGATGCTTGCGGCGTGGAGCGGCGATGTCGTCTCCGTGGCTGACTTGCTCGACCACGGCCTTGATGTAGAGGCGAGGGCGCCAGGAGGGTTGACTGCCTTGATGTTTGCAGCCTGGGGCGGCCACCTCAGCACTGTGCGGGAGTTGCTGGCAAAAGGCGCCGACATAAACGCGCAATCTTTCCTCGGAAGCACACCGCTCATATGCGCGGCAGCGACCGGCCACACAAATGTAGTAAAAACGTTTTTGGATTGTGGCGCCTTTGTGGAGAACGAAGCCAGGAACGGGTGCACGGCTATGATCGAAGCAACATCTCATGGCTTTACTGACATAGTGGATTTGCTCCGGCAAGCCGGGAGCAAGGGATAAAGGATCGTCGGCTTCTCGGGCCTGACGCCAGGCGAAGCTGTGAGACGCTCCTGTTTGGAGAGTGACAGTTATGATGAAACAATTTGAAACGGAGCGATTCACTCTCGTGAAAAACGATAGAGTGCGCGTCACCAATTACCGGTTCGGACATAACCTGGAGGGCGAGCGCGACGTGTGGATTGAACGCGGTGAGAGAGGCGAAAGGTTCTTGAGCCAGATCATACTTCGAGGCGAGCCTCTGGCAATGCGGGAAGAGATATATACGACGAAGTGCTATATCCTGCGCGAGAACGACACGGGACGTTATTGGTTTCTCGATATGAACGACTGCGGCTTCTGGTTGCATAGCGAAAGCTTTTCCGGGGCGGAAACCTTCTTCGGCGATGAGTCCGTAAGAATTGAGAACTGGTTAAGTGGCCTAGCTCATTGAATGCGGAGCTTAACTTTGGCGCAAGCGAGTTATTAGTCCCACTTTGTGTGGGGCGCTGGACGCAGGGTTTTAGAATCGATCGATGTTCAGGGGTATAAAGTGGCGTTTTCAGGGATGAATCTGTTTTACCTTCTGTTGACCTTGATTCTGCTCATTATTGTGGCCGCTGGCTACGCCCTCCGCACCCGGCGACTGGAGGATCGGGGAAAGAGGGCCGCGCGGCTTACGGAAGAGCGTCTTAAGTTCTTGGAGTTGAGAACGCAGCAGCTTGAGCAGGCGAATCAAGCCTTGCGTCGTATCTCTTACCTGGACGGCTTGACCGGCGTAGCTAATCGTCGCCACTTCGAGGAAGCACTCGACCTGGAATGGAGGCGGGCTAGCAGAGCAGGCATGCCGCTTTCTCTCATAATGGTCGACACGGACTATTTCAAGCCGTTTAACGACGCTTACGGTCATCAGCGTGGTGACGACTGCTTGAGACTTATAGCCAGCACGCTGCGCAACGCGTTGAATCGCCCCGGAGATGTGGTAGCCCGTTATGGCGGTGACGAATTCGTTATTCTTATTCCAGGAACTGATGCGGAGGGCGCTGCCGAGCTGGCGGAAGCGATGCGCGTCAGAGTCGAGGGGATGGAGATCAGACATCAAGCTTCGCCTGACGACAAGGTTGTGACGATCAGCCTGGGGGTCGTTACAGACTATCCCACAAGAGGCTTCTCCGCCGGGGAACTCATAGCCGCGGCTGATGAGGCTCTGTACCAGGCGAAAAACGGGGGGCGTAACCGGCTCATGGTCTCAAGAGAGCCGATGAGAAAGGGCTCCACGCCACCGACAAGCCCTATCTGGCAATTGAGGAATGAGTTTGATTAGCAAAGAAGAGGTTATGCGATTAGCTGCCGAGCGGTAGATCTATAGACCTTCGCCCCCGGGCGAGTTATGGACGGGCGGCTCCGGTGTGTCTCTTTTTTCTGTTCGCGCCAGATTCATGAAAAGGCTTCTTTCAATAATCATACTATTCGGTCTTGTCAACAACCTTCTTCTGTGAGTTATACCAGGGGTTGGTGATCGCTATTGCCGCCCGGACAAACTCAGCTATCTCGAATGGCGGCCCCTCGGACTCTGCCCCGTAGAAGAAAGCAAATCCGTCCGTATGGCCGTCAGAGAATTGAAACCCTATTGAGAGCTTACATAATGGCCCGCGTTTGTCGGAGATATCGTAGCTCCCCATATAATCGAGCATGTCATCGGTTAAATTCGACAGTATGCTGGGGAGAAGGGGCTCAGAACTTTTCCCTATGAACAGGTCTGTTTCGATATTTGAAGCTTCTCCTGTTCCCATACGATTAACTGTTCCATCTGAGTCCAGCAGAATAGAAAGGGAAGGCTGAGTATCCACATGGAGTGAAATACTGACTGCGATGATCCCGTTTACTTTAGCCATTATTGTCTTGCCCCTGACTCATACAGCCACAGCCGCCAACAGATGCCATCACCGGACGCGAGTTCGACACCTAGAGGTATATATGAATTTCGCCCGCTTGTCATGGAATCGGGGCCGCACTGCCGCATAGTAAAGGCTGTTCAACTTCTTGATAGGATCCTGCTCATACTCGCTTTGTTTGACAATCACGCCGCCAGGTGATAGGGTCAGTGAGAACCGAGCTTAGCTCGCTCTCTTCTTCAGCTCCTCTGGAATTATCCAGTTAATCTGAAACTAACAGCTCATTACAAAAGAAGCTAATTATGTTTACCCGCAACGTCATTCTCAATCTCAAGGCGCATTCTGCCCCGGATTTGACCCGGCTAATCGAAAAGGAGATTGTTCCCATCCTCCGCAAGCAGAAAGGCTTTCGTGATGAGATCACTCTGGTCGCCCCGGAACGCTCGGAAGCCGTAGCAATCAGCTTCTGGGAAACAAAAGAGGATGCGGAAGCATATAACCGCACTGCGTATCCGGAGGTATTGAAGATCATGTCGAAGGTGGTCGAGGGAACTCCGAAATTGGAGACGTTTGAGCTTTCCAACTCCACCATTCACAAGGTCGCTGTCAAAGGGGCTTAAATCAAAGGCGGCTTTTGATTTCGAGGGGATAGCTGATACTGCTCCCTCGCAACAGTCCTGCTCTCAGGCAAGAAACGCAGATGCGCCCGGCCCCCCGGACCGTCAGTGTCGTCGAGAGCAGGCAACCATTCACCTGTCGGAAGCCCCTCGAAAGTCTTCGGGGGTGCCTGCCGTCTCCGCCCGCAACCGTTCTCGCGGACTGGCTGGCCTGCTTCCGGTTTCCTAACGAAAGGACGGCTATTATGTCAGCTAAATTGTTTGTCGGAAATCTCTCGACGGATACCTCCAGTGATGATCTCCGCACCCTCTTCAGCGAGGCAGGCGTTGTGGAATCCTGCCAGGTGGTAAACGACCGGGATACAGGACGCTCGAAGGGTTTCGGATTCATCCAGATGAGTTCCAAAGAGGCGGCTGATGCAGCCAAATCCACGCTCAATGGGAAAGTCCTGCACGGGAAAGCGCTCAAAGTAAAGGATGCCGTCTCCAGGAATGAGTACCCGAACCCCGTCGGCTATACGGGCCCGCAGAAGACTTAACTTTGGCGAGCCTCCTATCACGCCGAGGTGGAAGGATAAGCTATGTGGTACACGGTAGAATCGGGGAAGAGCACTATTCGAAACGAGGGCGAGTCAGGTTGCAGATCGATATACAAGAACCTGCGCGAACTTTACCGGCTTCCTTCGTTTGATGTTGTGGCGCTAGGTTTAGCCGGTGACTTCACCAGGCTAATGGAGTGGGCACAGGACGCCCCTGTCAGGGTGCTGCCATTCACTTTTGAAAAAGATAAACGGATAGAATTAGAGCTGGTGCTGAAAACGGAAGATATCGCGTCGGGATCGGTGTCGTATGGGACTTCAAAGACATTTAACGCCGCTTTCCGCAGGGACGGTGACGCAAGAGAGATACTCGGCATGTTCTATCAGCATTCGCGCATCTTTTACGGCGCTCCTGACTCAAAGAAAGTTGCGATGTCGATCAGAGAGATTGTCGAGGAAATGGCCCCGTGTTCTCAAGAGGCTTGAGTTTAACTATGAACTCGACCCGGCTAATGCGGGGGGGTGAATTGTTATTCTCTTCACAGGGAATAAGCCCACGCCTCTGGGGCCTCGGCAAACACCCCTGCTATGGTTTGTTCAATGGCATATATGCCGGCAGGTTTGACCAGGTAATGTTGAGCGCCGGCAGCCATTCCTGCTTTGACGTCTGAAGCGTACGCTGCGCTTGAAAAAAAGATAATCGCGGTGCCGGGATCAAATCCTCTGATCTGGCGGCAGAGGTCAATGCCGGTTCCGTCGCTGAATCTGCTGCCAAGTATATACAAGTCAAACCCCTCAAGTCTGGCCAGGCCCAGACCGTCGGCTACATTGGTCGTAGTGGCTACCTCGTAACCTGCATAGCTGAGCATCTCGGCAAGCATCTCACGACTGTCATCGTGCGACTCAACATATAGAATTCGTCTTCTTGCTTTTGATGTGGAAGCCTTTGCTTTCATAACAACCCCCCTTTTGATGTGGAAGCCTTTGCTTTCATAATAACCTTCCGAGGCCGGCCACCCCTCCTCGCTTTCTGCTTTATTGCTTGCTCGTTTTACCCAGGATAAAGGCTACAATACACGGATTCCCGTTCTGGGTCAGTTCACTATTGAACAACTGGGAGGATTTAAGTCACCACCTCACTTACAACTTTAACCTGGAGGTAGGGTATGCGGATTACTCCCGTCCGAAGAAGATAGGCATTGTTACAGGTTGTCGGCGAACAGGGAGTAACGTCAACCGGCTAGGCAATCGAGGCGAGGTATGCAGTAAGCTTATTCTCCCTGATGATCAGATGGTGCTCTACGCTCATCTCAATCAATCCCAGATTCTTGAATCTCTGCATAAACACGCTGATTCGCGGCCTTGTCGTCCCCACCATCGAGG
>DASTET010000246.1:0-2470 GCA_035709445.1 Blastocatellia bacterium
AGAGAGGACCAGACACGCGCTGTGGCTCTTTAAGGTCTCTGCCGCCCAGCGGGCCACCACTATCGCATCTTCCATGCTTACAAGCTCGGGCCAGGGCAGAGGCGTGCCAACAAGCCGCCCGATCGCAACCGTGCCCCAGGTGGCGAGCCGGTATTTGAGCGGCTCCTTGAGACCGCGTGATATGACGGGCGAAAACCACTTATCGGGGTAACTGCCGAAATGGGCCGCGCGCAGCAGGTTGTTTATGCCGCTCCCGTCAGGCAGCACCCCGCGCCATAGCGCAGTAGGAACATCGAGAACGCCGTGTGCTTCCCGCGTAAGCAGCGTATGAGCGGACTGGGCGGCGAGGTGATCCAGGTCCGTCTCTACGCGGGTGCCGGCCCCGGTCGTCCCGCCGGTCTCCGACCTGTAGTAATTGCTCAGATACGGATTATCGAAACTGTGCGCGTCGACGGGGATGGTCTGCCCGTTGCGAACTATGGGCTCGCGCCCCTTGAACTCTTCAAACCCGATATAGACACCGGCGTCGCGCAGAGCGTCGAGCGTCTGTTCCAGCCCGCGCGCCCGGACCAGGTTTCGTATATCTCCCATCTCGCAACCGGCCAGCCTCATCAGTGGGAGGTAAGGGCTCCGGCGGTACTTGAAGATGCCTCGCTCGACCAGTCGCAGGAAACTCTCTTCCCTCTCCGCCAGGCGTAGCTCGATGCTCGCCCGCGCCTGGTCCGGCGTGATCGGGTTGCGTAAGAAATCCCGAAGCCCCCACGCGAAACGGGCATACATCTTCATATCACTCAAAGCGCCCATGTGGAATTTCGCTCCTGTTAATGTGATCCCTATACTGGCAAACCTAGAAGCTTATACGCAACGCGAATTGCATCTGACGCGAAGTCGTCGCCGTGCTCGTGATCCGCCCGACGTTGGGAAGAGGCATTGCGTCAGGTCCGGGGTCGGCAAAGATTTCCAGGTTGCTGCGCGCAGGTATAGAGAAGTTTGTGCGGTTGAAAATGTTGAAGAATTCGGCCCGAAACTGAGCATTCAGACTCTCGGAGACGGAGGTTATCTTAAAGTTTTTTGCCACCGAGAAATCGAAGGTTGCCAGTCCCGGCCCGATAATAGTATTGCGTCCCAGGTTGCCGCGCATTCCTGCCGTGAGCGACTCAAAGGCCGACGGATCAAACCACTGCTCGACGCGTCCCGTCGTCGGGTTGTTGCTCCTGCCCGGCTTGAGGTTAGGCCGTTGCTCATTGTCGTCCGTTCCGTCGCCATCGAGGTCGTTGACGATTATAGGGGTGAATGGAATGCCCGAAGAGAGGGTGACGATGCCGCTAAGTTGCCATCCGGCGGCCAGTCTCTCCGCTAGACCTCTTAAAGAATTCCCAAAGGGGCGGCCGGGACCGAATGGAAGATCGGCGGTGAAGTTTATGACGAGGTTTTGCCGAACGTCGAAACTCGACAACCCCCTGTCGCGTTTATGGTCGAACGGGTCGGAGGTCCGCTGCTGGCCGTTATTGAATTCGGAGCGACCCAGTCCACTCGAAGCGTCATCCACCGATTTTGACAAAGTATAGGAGCCCTGTACCTGAAAGCCATCCATCAGCCGTCTGTTTATACCCAGTTGAAAAGAGTTATAGAAAGAATCAGCATCCCATGTCCTGAAGCGTATGCGTGTGAAGTTCGGATTTCTGCGCACAGGGTTTCCAGGGCTGCCGATGTTCCAGTCTGCTTCTCTCGGAAGTTTCACCCCCCGGCTGCCGACATAAGCCAGAGTGACTACGGTCTGCGGGAAGACCTCGCGCTGAAGGCTGAAGTTGTACTGGTAAACGTAGGGCTGCCCGTGATCGAAGTCGACGGCAAAGACGGCATCGCGACCAAGCGGGGTCAAACCGGCCAGCGCGTTGGGAAACCGCGCGTCCGCCCCCGTGGCCCGCGCGGTGACGGCAAACGGAGGCAGCCGCACGAGCGAATTCCACCACTGGTGCGCGAGGTACTGATCGAAGAATATGCCGGCGCCACCCCTGAGCGCGGTCTTGCCGTCGTCTGTGACGCTCCAGGCAAACCCTACGCGCGGCGCGAAATTATCCTTTGAAGTGACAAAGGGCTTCCCCACAGTCACCATAGGATCGAGCGGGTCGCGCAGGTTATTCAACCTGCTGTGCCGTTCGGTGGGGACTGTGACAAACTCATGCCTCAGCCCAAAATTGAGCGTAAGCTGACTCGACACCCTGAACTCATCTTGAATGAACCAGCCGAACAGACTCTGCCTGTAGCTTCTGGTCACGTCCTCGGCCCCGGGCACAAGCCCCTCGAATGTCCTTACGCTGCCCCTCAGAAAATTTGCCAGGCTGCTGAAGGTGAACTCTCCTCGTGACCGCGAGGACGAGACCACATTGTAGTGCAGCCGTTCGGCCTGCACCCCCGCCATTAGTATATGCCTGCCCCTGTCAAGCGTGAGGGTGTCGCCTATCTGAAA
>DASTET010000247.1:0-6583 GCA_035709445.1 Blastocatellia bacterium
GGCTCTACCGAAGAAGAACAGTTCAAAGCCAGCGCCGCTTGATAGGGAAGAGACGGGATTAACAGGATGATGTTGGAAAGAACCTCTATGATTTAAGTTCTGTTAATCCTGTCTCGTTCGATTCTTCACCTGTTCTCAGACCAAAGGTCGATGTTTTCGCCGAGGCCGCGCTCGCGCGCAAGATTATACAGGCGCAATGCGGTCGAGATATCTTCGAGCGCGATGCCGTTCGATTTGAAGAGGGTGATGTCGTCGTCTTTCGCCCTGCCCAGAACGCGGCCCGCGACGATCTGGCCAAGCTCGGTCACCGCTTCCCAGCCCATCACTCCGCGCTCGATTGCAGGCAACAGGTCGCCCGCTTCAATGCGCGACTGTTCAAGGGAATCGACCGCTACTATCGAAGCGCGGCGAACGGTCTCCACATCGATCTCGCTTTTCGACAGGAAGTTCGACCCGACGGCATTGATATGAGCGCCCGGCGCGACCCATTCGCCCTTGAGCACCGGCTCGCGCGCGGACGTGGCGGTTATGACTATAGCTTGATCGCGCACGGCCTGCTCGGCGCTTTCGGCGGGCGTGACCTCGGCGCGAAGAAGCGCGGTCATCTTTCTTGCGAATGTCTCGCATCGCTCGCGGCTGCGGCTGTAGGCGCGGATCGATTTAACCTGCCGCACCGCGCACACGGCCATCAACTGGCCCTCCGCCTGCCAGCCGGTCCCGATTATTCCCACCGAGTCGGCATCCGTGCGAGCCATAAACTTTGTTGCGACGCCCGACGCCGCCCCCGTTCGCATCTGGCCGAGGCGGTCGGCTTCGATCATAGCGAGCAGATCGCCGGTCTCGGATTCATAGAGCATAACAAGAAAGCGCGCGCCTTTTCGCGACGCGGTGTAAGCCTTGAAACCGTAAACGCCCAGCCGGCGGTCGCCCGCCGCCATGATGTGGAGCTGCGAGGCGGGAGCCGCGACGCGGTACCGGGGTCTGTTTGTAGCCGCGCCTTCGGCCTGATCGCGCAACACCTCTTCGACCGCTTCGATGGCCGTATGAATATTTAGAAGCTCGGTTACGTCTCGTTCTCTCAGCAGCAACGCCATAATCTCACAACCGGAAGCTCAAGGATTTCTCCGCCCTGGGGCCCAGTACCCGGAACGCGCCCTCACCGTCGTTCCCTGTCGCCGCACCTCTATTTTGACAGCCCGCCACCCGCCATCGTGCAGATCGTTTTGCGGGTAGTAGCCTATCGAGTATTGCGACCGCAAATCCTCGGCGACCTGTTTATAGACTGCCGCAAGATCGGTCAACGCGCTTACCGGGTAGACCCTCCCGCCCGCGCGCTCAGCAAGCTGCCGCATATCCCGTCGGGCGATCTCATATAGCCCTACGGCTATCTCTCGCTTCGTCTCCGGCGGTATCGAATCGCGATGCTGATTGCGGAGTATAGAGTCGCGGTCAAACTCTTCATAATAGCGACTGAGCTGCGTCGGAGATAGATTGATATAACCGGGATCGGTGCGCTCCTTGAGCAGGCCGCGAATCATCGCTGCTTCAGTATTAAGCTCCAGGAAGTAGACCGAAGCGCCCGACTTTTCGACAAGCGCGGCGATCTCTCGATACGTAGATTTGCTCGTCGAATCGACCCCGTCCGACATGCAGACTATCGCTTTGCGCCCGTCGATCTGCTTGAAGGGGCTATCCTGTACGGCGAAAAGCAGCGCGTCATAAAAAGAGGTCCCGGTCTTTCTTGTAAAGCGGAACTCACTCGATCCCTGCGGCGGCTCTTCCTGATCGATAGCGGCTTCGAGCTTTGCACGATCGCCTGTGAAATCTGATATCAGCCCCACATCGCCGCTGAAGGCTATGATCCCGACCCGGTCCGCTTTGCGCAGCTCGGTCAGAAACTTCTTGGCCGCTTGCTTAATAAGCGCAATCTCGTCTCGCGTAGAGCCGGAAAGATCAAGCATCAGCATGACGGTGAAGGCTTCATCGGTCGGCGCGAAATGCGATATCTTCTGCTCGACCCCGTCTTCGAGAACGATGAAGTCGTCCCGCTTGAGCGAGCGGACTGCGCGCCCATCGCGGTCGAGGACGGCGGCAGTAATCGTTACGAGGTCGGCCTTCAGCTTGATTGGCTCATCCTGTTCTGCGGGTCTGCGCTCCTGTGCGGAGACGGCAATTGCGGCCACCGCGAGCGCAATGATCGAGAACAGCATCGATACTTTATGTGTTTTAAATCTAATCATCGGAACCTGCCCAACACTCCAATCCTAGCTCCGAGGTGGCTGGATTGCCAACAGCGACTATGCTATCGTTTGTTTTGACTTCGCTTTTCTTTGCACGCGAGACTCTCACCGCAGTTCCGGGAACATCTTTCCGCTTCGGTCGAGTGAGTACTGCTCCCCTGCAATTGACTGGCAAGCCATACTACAGAAGCTTGTGACTGTTCGGTTCTATCGAGGTTCAATATCAGGAGACGACAATGGCGAAAGTTCAATCGGGCGACACTATTTCGGTGCACTATACCCTGACGCTGGATGACGGGATGGTGGTAGATTCCTCGGAAGGAAGCGACCCGTTCAGCTTCACCGTAGGCTCGGGGCAGATAATACCGGGATTTGACGAAGGCGTAAAAGGAATGGAAGTCGGCGAGACGCGAGAGATCGCAGTCGATCCCGATCAGGCATACGGCCCGTACCGCGAAGAGATGGTTCTGGTGCTGCCGCGATCGGCATTCCCTCCGGATGCAAACCCTGCGGTCGGGCTCGGCATAGAAGTGCAGTCGCCCACAGGCGAGTCTCACCTGTTCAGGATCATCGAAATCGATGGCGACCGGGTGACGCTCGACGGGAACCACCTGCTCGCAGGCGAAACGCTGCATTTCAAAGTCCGCCTCGTCAGCATCGACAATAACCAGCCGCAAGAGCCCGCCGAGTGAATAAAGAATCAACCACCGATGAACACCGGTAAACACAGATTCCCGCGTTCAGCTATCGGTGTTCATCTGTGTTCATCTGTGGTTTCACTTCCACCTGCGCCCCTACCATCCCGGCCTGATATGCCGTAAAATCCCGCTTCAAAAACTGAGCGACGGAGAGACCGATTGTCAAAACCTGTCAGGATCGGCATAGACACGGGCGGCACATTCACCGATTTCGTAGTAGCGCACGGCTCGCGCATCACCGCGTTCAAGCTTCCCTCCACGCCGCACAACCCGGCGGAAGCGATTCTTTCAGGCGTGGCGCGGGCGCTCGAAGAGATCAATCAGCTCCCATCGGAAATCGTCCACGGCACGACGGTCGCCACCAACGCCCTGCTTGAGCGTAAAGGCGCCCGCACCGCTCTGATTACTACTGAAGGGTTCGAAGATATCATAGAGATTGGCCGCCAGGCCCGGCCTGAGATTTATAACCTTATGGTGGCGCGGCCCGACCCGCTTGTGCCGCGCGAGCTGAGATTCGGCATAAGAGAGAGGACGGGCCCCGATGGCTCTATCCTCACGCCGGTAGACGAAGACCGGCTATCCGAAGTGATCGAGTTCATCTCGGACTCGCGCGCCGAATCCGTCGCCGTCTGCCTCCTCTTCTCGTTCGCAAACCACAAGCACGAGAAGCTCATTGCGCAAGCGTTGCGCTCTACTAAAATCCCGGTATCCCTCTCACACAGAATACTGCCTGAGTACCGCGAGTTTGAACGCACCTCCACGGTAGTCATCAACGCCTACCTTTCGCCATTGATGTCGCGATATCTCGAATCGCTCTCCCGTAATCTTCAGAAAGCTCAGCGCGCGGTCGTGCCGCTTCGCGTTATGCAATCGAATGGCGGATCGGTCTCTGCTTCTACAGCCGCAGCCGAGCCTGTGCGCGCGATCCTCTCCGGCCCTGCGGGCGGCGTCGTAGGAGCATTGCGGGTCTGCTCGAAGGCCGGCATTCGCGACATCATCACATTCGATATGGGCGGCACCTAGACTGATGTCGCGCTGTGCCGGGGCGAGGCGCGTACCACAAACGAGGCTCTGGTAGCCGGTTTGCCGGTGGCCGTGCCTATAATCGATATCCACACGGTTGGGGCGGGCGGGGGCTCTATAGCCAGGCTCGATCAGGCGGGGGCGCTCAGGGTCGGGCCGGAGTCGGCAGGTGCAAATCCCGGCCCGGCCTGCTACGGGCGCGGCGAAGAAGTGACCGTGACCGACGCCAACCTTTTGCTTGGCCGCTTTGGAGGCGAGAGCCTGCTCGGCGGCGAAATGAAGCTTGACACTGAAAGGGCGAGACATTTTATGTCGCGACTCGCCGCCGAGATGTCGCGGTTCAGCAAGAGCACGGTGAGCGTAGAAGGCGCGGCGCTCGGCATAGTCCGCGTCGCAAACGCCAATATGGAGCGCGCCCTTCGAGTAGTTTCGGTCGAGCGCGGCCAGGACCCGAGGCTATTTACCCTTGTGAGCTTCGGCGGCGCGGGCGGGCTTCATGTGTGCGAGCTCGCCTCAGCACTGAGAATCCCTCGCGTCGTCGTGCCGCGCTCGCCGGGCACACTCTCGGCGCTGGGCGTCTTGCTGGGCGACATAGTAAAAGACTACTCGCGCACGGTTATGATGAAAACGGCGGGCGTAGATGCAGGAAGAATCGAGAACGGTTTTGCCGCCCTGGAGCGAGAGGCAAAAACAGACCTGGCTCGCGAAGGCTTCGCGCAGAAAAGGAGAAAGCTCGCCCGCTCGGTCGCAATGCGATACATAGGGCAATCGTTTGAAATAACCGTGCCGTGGGCGCGTGACTTCGAAGGGAGTTTTCATGCGGCGCACCGCGAGCGATACGGCTATGCCGACACGACCCGCCCGACCGAGATCGTATCGCTCAAAGTAAAAGCGACAGGCATAACAGAAAAGCCGCGCCTGGCGCGATACCCTTCGATCAAAGATCGAGAAGTTGCGCCCCATTATACTGCCCGCGTATTCTTGACCGAGCGGCCTCGGACGGTCCCGGTCTTTTTGCGCGAGCAGCTCGGCGCGGGGGCAAGATTTCGCGGGCCGGCCATTGTCGTCGAATACAGCTCGACCACGCTCATACCTTCTGAACGAAGCGTCGAAATCGATCCCTGGCTGAGTATGATCATCTCCTGAGCGCGGATAAGAATTAACCGTCAGGTGAGACAGCACACGGCCCGCGCGGCAAAGCTGTTCACCTGACGGTCTTGTTAATCCGGACCCTGGCCCGGACTCTCGGTATCAACTCTCGGAAGATAGAACGAACTGGTTTCCTTCCGAGTCGACAAACTGCGCATAGACGCCCCACGGCTGCTCGGTCGGGGGTGTAGAGAACTCGACGCCTCGCGCCTTGAGCTCGTCGTAGGTCTTTCTCACATCATCGGTCCCGAAGGCCACGTTTGAAAAAGTCCCTATGCGGTCCTCCTGTCCATCGGATGTAAAGAGCACCACTTTGGTCTCTGCGCCCGGCGGTCTGACCTCTATCCACCGCCTGCCATCGCCAAAAGGCTGATCGGTTACGGTCTCAAAACCGAGTTTCTCCGTGTAAAACGCGAGCGCCCTGCTCTGGTCTCGAACCGGAATGCTTGCAAACTTGACCTGCTTAATCATAAACATTCCTCCTTCAATTGAGACTGCGGGTCAGCAGACGTGAAAGGTAACGATTCAACAGAGGTCACTGCCTTACTGCCTTCATCGTGAACATGAGCGCATCAGGGCCGCTTTCGCCCATATACATCTTGAGAGTGTAGGAGGTAGGAGTGATATCCGTGTAGACCTCTTTCATATGGTAGGTCTTTCCCATAAACTTTGTCTGACCGTTGAAGACCAGGTCTTTACCTTCCCAGCGGCCCGTCATGTCCATCGAGCCTGCGGTGAAGCTATCAACCCAGTGCATCTTATATAGCCCGGCTTCCGCGTCCCACACCGTAAGGCCATGTCCTGCGAAGCTGCCCATAGGCCCTGTCGATTTGTACTCGGTGATAAGCGAAAGCCCTCCCGGTCCGAGCCGCGCCGTCATCGTTCCCTTGCCTTCACCGCCCGCAAACCCTGGCCCCGATTCGTGCTTCTCAACCGTCTTGAAGGTCCCAAGCTGAAACTTCAGCTTCTCTGCCTCCGGGCCCGGCTTTGGCTGAGGATATACCTCCCCCGGCTTCTCCTTGCCATGCTCTTGTGCCATTACCGTTACCAGACAAAACACCAGTGCCCCTATTACAGCCGCCATTGCAGATTTACGCGCTCTTGCCATAACTCTTCCTCCAAGTCTTTCTATATATTAGCGTTAGCCGTTAATCCTGCTTTTGTTTCATCGGCGCAACATCGTACTATAAGCGAGGTCGTGTTGCAAGTATAAAATGCGGTTCCGCATGTAAAAAGTTTATGAAACGGATAAAGAGATGGTTCGGGAGCCGATATTGGCTTTAGGGGCAGCTTTGACAGCCCTTCGCGGCTGGCATATGATCGCGTGTATGAAGATACTGACGGCAGCCGAGATGCGCGAAGTCGACCGGTTGACCACAGACCGCTGTTTTGTGCCGAGCATTCTGTTGATGGAAAACGCGGCGGCGCGCGCTGTGGAGGCGATAGCAGGTCTTGCGGGCGACCTTTCGCGGA
>DASTET010000248.1:0-4021 GCA_035709445.1 Blastocatellia bacterium
AAATAATCCCAGTTGGCCCGGTCTCTGCGGACAGGCTGAGTCAGCGGATTGTATTGAGCATACACGATGGCGGAGAAAAGAATCACCAGGGCAAACATCCGGCGGTTATTCAACCAGGCGACAGCCCGGTCGAGATGTCGAAATTCGGCCCCTATCTCTTCTGTAGCCAGCCCTCCGCTCATACCGTGATTACTCTCATGTCCGGTTCAGCCCATATAACCGAGGTTCTTGAGCGATTCGATTATCTCCGCATTCTCTTCATCCGAATATTCCACTTCCCTCTTTGTGGATAGGCTCACCCCGGCGCAGTACCTTACAGGAAATCTGGATATGTGCTCATCCGAAATCATCTCGGCGAGCACGCGACCGTCGAAGTCATCCGGCAGGCCCTCGCCCATCAGGTATAGCAGGGTCGGCGCAACATCGTATATCCGAGCGACCCCAAGATCGAAGCCCGGTTTTACGGGGCCTCCCGAGGTTATCAGTATGCCGTGCATTCTGTGGCAGCCCGATATTCCGAAGGCATCGACCATAAACTTGTTCGATGTAAAATCCGCATTGCCGAGCGGGAGGTAACGCATATCGGCAGGCAGAAAGGCTATATCGGGCGCATCGCTCACACGCGGGCCGCTGTAGATTTGCTCGCGTCGAAATACCTCACCGATCCAGGGCTCTCCGGTCTCCGGGTCTTTCATAGCGCGCAGACGGTCGATGACCGACTCGCAGACTGCCTCGTAATGATCGGACTCGACCGAGCCATTCGGCTCCCGGCCTTTGAGGTTTACGTATATCTGCCCATAGTTTCCCTTTGAGAAGGCCACGGTTCGTTCCCAATCCACATCGCTGAAAGAGAGGAAAAGCGTGCTGAGGAGCCTCGAAGTCCCGGCCTGATTGCTCACGCCTCGCGATGGCCGGAGACCGCCTAACGGCATCTTCTTAACGAGCTTGAACGCGGCCTCGGGAGTAAGCCCCATCTTAAAGAACAACTTTTTTATGCGCGTCAGGGCATCAGTCTTGAGCTTCAAGAACCCTTCATCGAGCAGCCATAAATTGAATGAGCAATACTTGTGAGCCGGGCCGAATCCGTGGTCGGACGCCACACAGACGAGCGACTCCTTTCCGGCAATCTCGATCAGACTGCCTATCACCTCATCGGTCCTCTTGAAGTAATCGAAGACCCTGTTGCGATATTTGTCGCTCTCCTGGCGATTGTGCCTCGGATGAGTCTCATCGATCACATGCCACAGCTCGTGCTGAAGACGGTCGGTCCCCCAGAAATACTGAAAGAACGCGTCCCATTCGTACCGCTGCATCAGGTAAGGCGCGACCTTTGCCTTGTATTCCAGCTCGTCAAAGAGCTCATCGAGCACCGCATCCGGCCCGCCGCCCGTGTAGGTTTGAGATAGATGCAACCTGTAAGGCCCGAACTCGGATTCGATCTCGCCGAGCAGGCTTGCCGGGTACGTGAAATCCCTCTTCCCGCGAGGCGTCATGAAGTCCGTTATCATCAGCCCGTTGACAGACGCAGGCGGGTAGGTGCAGGGAAAGTTGTGGACTATGACCCGCTTCCCCGCAGCGCCGAGCAGGTCCCAGATGGCAGGCCCGTCGCGAAGTGAAGCGTTAACGGCAAGCTCGCGCGTCGAATCGCTTCCCTTTCTCTTGAACTCGAATATTCCGTGCTTGCCGGGATTCTTTCCCGTCATGAAGGACGACCAGGCGACTGCCGTGATCGGAGGAAAGGTGGTCTCAAGGTTCGCTCGCGCCCCGTCCCGAACCAGGCTCGCCAGATTGGGCAGGTCTCCCCTCTCGATTAATGCATCCAGCACGTTGAAGGATGCGCCGTCAAGACCGATTACCAGCAGTTTATTAACCATATCGAATGCTCGAACAGACCTATCAATATACTTCCCGCAACTGCATTTCATCAACATTGCGCAGGATTTTGTCTTGTTTGACAGCCGAGGTTTCGACTCATTAGTATTCTGGTTCGACTTCGACGCAAGGGGATTTACATGTCTCGTTCCGGAACCGGCGCAGTATCTATCGAAGGCTCCGCTTCAACAATCAATCGACCTGAGGAATTAAAAAAAAGTTCTGACGCCCTGAGTTACGTCAGCGGGTTTCTTGCAGCAGCGGGCTGCGCCTTTCTCCTGCTCGCCCTTATTGAACTGATCGACATCAATATCCTGTCTCAGCCCATATTCGATTCTCTCTCTGAAAGGGTCGGGTTCGTTCCATACCTGAGCATCAATATTCTTGCAGGGCTGGCAATCGGTCTTGTGATAGGGGCATTGAGCTATATCGGCCTATATCTATTCCGGACGGTCAATCGCATACTGGCGCGCGGCAAGGATGCGACCCTTCCGATAAAGCTTATCTCCGCGACGGGGCTTTCGGCGGTTGCCGCCTTTCTTTTTAATCAGGTCCCCCCCATTAACAGGTACATTATCGGGCTTATTCGAGAGGCTGAGAAATTCCCTTCACTTCGCGAGACGCTCTTAAACCATGAGCGGTCGACATCATACCTGACCCTGATGGGGCTTGTAATCTGCTCCACGCTTATAGTAGTGATCAGCCGCTCTACGTTTCGCCTGCCGGCTGCGGCCCGACTTCTCTGGCTGCTGCTTCTGGCAGGAGGAATCCTCACTTTTTACTTTATTGACTCTCGCGTCGAGGTGCAGCTTTATGAGCACACTCTGCACCGCTCGATGTATCTTGCAAAAATAGCCTTCGCGATGGCGTTCGTCACAAGCCTCTATCTATCTTCCGGCTGGATGCGGTCGAGATGGCAGAGCGTGACCGCTCCGAAGAGGCGGCGATTTATGTTGATCCTGACGGTCTTATTAGTCGCGGCGCTGGCTCATACTTTTTACCGCTTCGATTCGGACCACAGCCTGAAGACAAAGACCTTTTTTCGCACCACTCAGACCAAGCAGAATTTCAAGCTGGCATGGTGGGCGCTCGACTTCGACAGGGATGGTTACGCTTCGCTTCTGGGCGGCGGCGACTCGCACGATACTCGAAAAGATATAAACCCCGATCAGCTTGAGATACCCGATGACCGGATAGATAACAACAGCATCGGAGGCGATATAACTCGGAGTGTGATCGATGAGTGGCGGGTCGAGCATACATCCCTGCGTCTGGCTCCTGACCCTGCGGCACGCCGTTATAACATCGTCTTCTTTTTTATCGACACGGTCCGGGCCGACCGGCTTGGCGCATACGGCTATCACAGAAATACCAGCCCGAATATAGACGGTCTGCCCGCGATCGTATTTGAGAATGCATTTTCGCCTTCGCCCAGGACCTCGGAAGCCGTCCCCAAGTTTATGCAGTCCTCCTACTGGGATGCCCGCATAGATAGCTGGACACAGGTGCTCTCGCGCAACGGTTATAACACCCTGCTCTTCCCCGGCCGCAGGTCATGGGTGCGTTATAAGCAGTATATGGAAGAGGTGAAAGAAGCCAAGGGCAAACACCTAAAAGAAAACATAGATGTAGCAATCAAGACGCTCGAAAAAACGGACGGCTCGCGCTCGTTCTGCGCATACATATACATTCCTGACCCTCACCGTCCCTATTTGAAGCACGACGATTTCTATTTCGGCGAGACGACCTCCGATCTTTACGACGGCGAGCTTGCATATACCGATCATCACGTCGGGAGGTTTATCGACTGGATGAAGAGATCAGGGCGGATAAACGACACGATAGTCGTATTGATGTCCGATCATGGAGAATCGCTCGGCGAGCGCGGCGTTTTCCGGCACTCCACGCAGCTTTATAACGAGCAGGTCCGCGTGCCGATGATTATCTATGTCCCGGGCTTGCAGCCACGCCGGATCGCCGATTATGTGAGCACTATCGATCTGGGCTCGACAATACTAAACCTTGTCGGGATCGAGACACCAGGCGAGTATATAGGAGTGAGCCTTGCCCCCCTCATTCGGGGCGAGCCCTTTACGCGCCCGCCTGTTTACGGAGAGCAGACGCTGGAAGAGTATTCGCAGTTTGTCCG
>DASTET010000249.1:0-8247 GCA_035709445.1 Blastocatellia bacterium
GAGATTGCTTCGAGTGTTTCTCGAAAAAATCGAGGACCGCTGAAAAGGAAGCTCCCACGATGGTAACGTGGTCCGCTTCGGGGATCTCAAGATAGCTGACCTCAAGTCCCGCCTTCTTCGCCGCCGCGACTGAATCCTTTGATCTCTCAGGGGGGACAAGCCCGTCGCGCCCGCCCGCTACGACGAGCACAGGGACCGATTTCAGCTTTGAAAGAATCGACATCAAGGGATCGCCCTGTCCCGGCAATCCGCTCGACACCGGAGCGATCGCTGCGAAGACTTCAGGCTTGCTCCATGCAGTAAGCCATGTTCCGAGCCCCCCCATAGAATGACCCGTAAGATATATTCTCGCGCTGTCTATCTTATAGCTGCCGGTCACCGCCTTGATCACTTCAAAGGTATCCTCCTGAGCCGTGGCGCCAGTGTTGCCGAATCTCCCCCTGCCGTTGGTTCCAGCCAGGATATAGCCCCTGCGCTCGGCTTCGACTCTGATCGTCTCGGCATCAAACATATCGCTGAAGTAATACTTCTCATCGCCGAGCACGCCGTGAAGAAGGATCACGAGCGGTCGAATTGTTTTACCGTCATAGCTTCGCGGAATATAGACCCTGTACGGAACAAGCTTCCCGTCGCTTGTCGTGTATGCCCTCTCTAACTCCCCGCGCTCGCTCGCAAACGGGTCCGCCCCCTTTTCGAGGGCCGCAAGCGTCGTTTCTATGCGATCAATCTCGCCGATCGCGTTGACTTCATCCTCACCCAGGCTCTTGCTCAGAGCGGCAAGACGATGAAGCTGGAACTCAGGTGTGCTGATATGAGCAGAAACCGATTTCACCTTCGGGTCGGTCGATCTCTTTAGCGCGTCAATACGCCTTGCGAAGCTTGCGACCTGGTTGCTGAAATCGCCGACAGCGTATACAGCTCTTTTAGCCTGGCCAACCTTTTTTCCTTCTACCTCGATAGTAGCGACGACCCAGTATGTGCCGTCCGCGAGCAAGAGCCTGCGGCCAGCGCCTGTGGCGACATCGGCTACCGGGAGCCGCCGCGCGATCAGGACAGGGCTCGCCGCGACCGGCCCATTGGATTCGCGGGTTGCAGGCTCAGGCACTACTTCGAACGTCACGGTCGGACTAGCGCCAAGAGCCTTTTCGGGAGCCGTCGGATAAATCCTGACCAGAGACACCTGCAATTCCTGGTTTGGCTCTATGACAGCGCGGTCCGTCTCTATGGTGAGAGATGATAAGAATCTTTGCTTTTCGTCCCAGGGCCTCCCCTCAAGCAATGCCTGTCCTTCACCGAGCAATTCGATGATCGAAGGGATGCTACCTTTTCTGAACGCATCTTCGGCCCTCTTTCTGAGCGAGTCGAACGCGCCGAGGTTTGCACCCTTTTTAAGCTGGGCGTTGTAGAGCTTATAGACCTGCCCGGCGCGGCTGAAGAATTCCTGTAGGAATGGCACCTGCTGAGCATGTGCCGCCTGCCCGTTCAGCAGAATCAGGATAAGCAGAAAGGCGAAGCCTCTAGCCTTATTCATTGTTGCCTCCAGACCTACCGGCGGGAGATCGCTTAAAAATCTCGCTGAGGAATCTCCCGGTATGCGACTCCTTGTTCTCGGCGATGGATTCGGGGGGCCCCTCTGCGATGACCCTGCCGCCCTCGTCGCCGCCTTCGGGGCCGAGATCGATTATCCAGTCGGCGCTCTTAATCACGTCCAGGTTGTGCTCGATGATTATTATCGATCCGCCCGCCTCGATCAGTTGCCTGAAGGCCGCAAGCAAGCGGTTGATGTCATCGAAATGAAGCCCGGTAGTCGGCTCGTCGAAGATATACAATGCCCGCTCGCTTGTCCGCTTCGACAGGTACGAGGCGAGCTTCACGCGCTGTGCCTCGCCGCCCGAAAGCGTAGTGGCCGACTGGCCCAGCCGCAGATAGCCCAGCCCCACCTCGTCCAGCACGCGCAGCTTTGAAGCGATGCGGTTTACGTTGGAGAAGAAGAGCTGAGCCTCGCGGACCGTCATATTCAGCACGTCGTGTATGGATCGTCCCTTGTATTTGACCTCCAGAAGCGAAGCCTTGAAGCGAAGCCCTTTACATTCTTCGCAGACAAGCTCGACGTCAGCGAGGAATTGCATCTCCTTTATCTCGACCCCGTTTCCTTCGCACCTCTCGCACCTCCCGCCCGGAACATTGAAGCTGAAATGCGAAGCGTCGTACCCCCGCGCCTGTGCCTCGCGGGTCTGCGCAAAGAGGTCGCGGATCGCATCATAGACTTTGATGTAGGTGACTGGATTCGAACGAGGCGTGCGACCGATTGGAGATTGATCGACTAGGATGACATCATCTATGAACTGCACGCCGTCGATTCTCGCAAACGCCCCGACCTGACCCGTCCACTCGCCGCGCTGCTTTTTTATGCCCGCGTAAAGTATGTCGTGTACGAGTGTCGATTTACCAGACCCGGAGACGCCCGTGATGCAGACCATCATGCCCAGAGGCATCCTGACATCGATCTCTTTCAGATTGTGCTCGCTAGCGCCCTTGATCTCGATGGCCCGCTTGCCCGGCTTGCGGCGCTGTTTCGGAGGCTTTATCTCAAGCTCGCCCCGCAGGTACTTGCCCGTAAGCGACTGACCGCCTGTCAGCATCTCTTCAGGGCTCCCTGAAAAGACTACATCGCCGCCAAGCTCCCCCGCGCCCGGCCCTATGTCGATAATCCTATCGGCGGCGAGCATCATCTCAGGCTCGTGCTCGACTACGAGGACGGTGTTCCCTATATCGCGCAGGTTGTGGAGTATCCTTATGAGCCGCTGGTTGTCTCTCGGGTGCAGCCCGATAGAAGGCTCGTCGAGCACATACAGCGCCCCGACCAGCGACGCGCCAAGGTTTGTCGCGAGCTGGATTCGCTGCGCCTCGCCGCCCGACAGCGACGAAGCGAGCCGGTCCAGCGTCAGGTATTGAAGCCCGACATCATTCAAGAATTTCAACCGGCTTCGAATCTCTTCGAGAAGCCTGCTTGCAATCTCCGTCTGCTCCTGCGTGAGCGTCATCTCTCGAAAGAACGCCGCCGCTTCCGCGGCCGTCATCGCGCAGACTTCGGGCAATGACTTTCCTCCGACCCTTACGAGCCGGGCTTCCTGCCTCAGACGAGCCCCGCCGCAATCGGGGCAGAGAGTATATCCCCGGTATTTTGAGAGGAAGACGCGGACGTGGAGCTTGTATTTCTTCGTCTCAAGCCAGTCGAAGAAGCCGAGTACGCCATCGAACCCGTTTCGCCCTTTGACAATGGCATTCTGCTGATCGCGTGTGAGCTGGCGGAAGGGGATATCTGTCGGTATGCCCTCGCGTCTTGAGAACTTCAGCATCTCTTTCTGGGCCCACTCATACTGCGGCTTACCCCATGGCTCAATCGCGCCGCCCGCCAGGCTCACCTCGCGGTTCGGAATTACAAGGTCCAGATCGAGTCCAATAGTGTTGCCGAATCCCTGGCAGGTCGGGCAGGCCCCGAAGGGATTATTAAAGCTGAACAGACGCGGCTCCGGCGTGGCATACTTGATCCCGCATGCCTTGCATTCGAACTGCTCTGAGAATGAGAGCCTGACCGGAGAGTCGCCTGCCGTCTCGATTACAACCTGCCCGTGGCCTTCCTGGTAGCACACCTCAATGGAATCGACGAGGCGGCTTCGAACATCGTCTCTCACGGCGAGCCTGTCGACGAGCACAAACGTGTCATCAAAGTTATCGTGCGCATAACTGTCGGGGGTCGAAAGCTCGATCATCTTCCGATCTCGATACAGCCTGGTGAACCCCCTCTGCATGAGGCTCATCAGGTGGGCCTTGATACGGGTCTCCTGGCTTGCTGTCGACTTTTTCGCCCCCTTCTTCTTACGCGCGGGGCCGCCCCCGTTGCCGCTCGCTTCACCCTCTTCCATCCCCGCGCTTGCCGGGAACATCACATAAAAGCGGGTGGCTTCGGGGAGGGCGAGAATCTCTGTCGCAATCGATTCCGGCGTGTCGCGTGTGACAGGGTTGCCGCATCGCCCGCAATATGTCACTCCTATGCGGGCGTAAAGAAGCCGCATGTAATCATAAATCTCTGTCTGCGTAGCCACGGTCGAGCGGGGATTGCGTGTAGAGTTCTTCTGCCGGATAGAGATCGCCGGGCATATTCCGACCACTTCATCGACGTCCGGCTTGTCCATCCGCTCGAGGAACTGTCTGGCGTAGGCCGAGAGGCTTTCGACATATCGCCGCTGCCCTTCGGCATAGATCGTGTCGAAGGCGAGGCTGGACTTGCCCGACCCACTGACGCCGGTGATGACCGTCATGCCCGATAGAGGGATTTCGACGGTTATGCTCTTAAGGTTATGAACTCGCGCACCACGTATGACAATTGTTTCTTCCGACATCTTGCTCCGCTCTAAATAACTTGTGCTGCATGCGGGCCGGCAGGCAGCCAGGCGAAATCAAGAGTGTACCACTCGCTGGCGATTCTTATCAATTTGTGCGTACCTGAAGGACTTTGAGGAGGGCAATACCCTTTAGAGGGACGAGCCGTTTAGCAGCGAGCTGATCTGAAGCCTGAGCTTTTCCGGCGTGATCGGCTTTATCAGAAAGCCGTTGCAGCCAGCCTTTTCGGCTTCGCGGCGTAAGGTGGGCCGGTCCGAGGTCAGCATGAGGAGAATAGGGGCCTTGAGGGTGGCCGACTCGCGCATAGCTTTGACTATTTTTATGCCCTCAGAGTTATCCGCCGAGCTGCTAACGAGCACAAGGTCCGGGCCTTCTGAAGCAGCCATCCGGACAGCCTCGCCGGGGTCGGCGGTTGCGATCACTTCATAATCGGCGCTAAGAACCGCGTCGAAAAGCATATGGTATTTACTGTTGTCGAGCACCAGCAATCGAGGCTTCCTGCCACCATTCACACGCATGCGTCCACACCCCTTGGTCGATTCTGAGGATTCCGATCTTCGCTTCGTCAAAAAAGATTGAACAATCCTAGCATCAAAAAGTTCTTTGTCAATGGAGAGGTTCATTTAATTTGTCCGCGCTTGCCAGCCATAGTATCCTCCACGTTATGAAATTGTGGGGAGGGAGGTTCAAAGGCGAGGCCGACGCACTTTTTGCTCGATTCAACGCATCGTTCGCATTCGACCGGCGATTGTTCGAGGCCGACATCGAAGGAAGCCTCGCGCAAGCAGACGCCCTGCACGAGGCCGGCATCTTAACCGGCGATGAGGCTGAAAAGATAAGCTCCGGTCTGAAAGATATCCTTCGCCGCGCGCGCGAAGAGGATGATTACCTCGACCGCCGCGAGGCTGAAGACGTACACAGCTTTGTCGAAGCTGAGCTTGTCGCGGCAATAGGCGATGTAGGCTACAAGCTACACACCGGTCGCAGCCGCAACGATCAAGTTGCCACCGACCTGCGCATTTTTCTGCGTGGCGAGATCGACCGCATCACCGGCCTCATTGTCGAGCTTCAACGCGCACTCGTCTCGCTTGCCGCCGATAATCGAGATGCGGTCGTTCCTGGCTATACCCATCTACAGCGCGCGCAGCCAGTCCTTTTTGCTCATTACCTGCTTGCATATTTCGAAATGCTCAGCCGCGACCGGCAGCGGCTCGCCGAGATAAGAAAGCGAGTCAACCTGTTGCCGCTCGGGTCTGCGGCGCTTGCCGGGACCGGCTTCAATATAGATCGTGAGCGTGTAGCGCGGCGGCTCGGGTTCGACGGTCTGTGCGAAAACAGTCTGGACGCTGTGAGCGACCGCGATTTCGTTATCGAGTTTGTTGGCGCGTCCGCTCTCGTGATGATTCACCTCAGCCGTATCGCCGAAGATTTCATAATCTATTCGACTACCGAGTTCGGTTTTATCGAGCTTTCCGACGCGGTCTCGACCGGCTCGTCGCTGATGCCGCAAAAGAAGAACCCTGATTCGCTTGAGCTTATTCGCGGAAAAGCGGGGCGGGTGCTGGGCCATCACACGGCGCTGCTCGCTATGATGAAAGGGCTCCCGCTCGCTTACAACAAAGACATGCAGGAAGACAAGGAAGCTCTCTTCGACACAATCGACACGCTCGAAGGCTCGATCTCGGTCATGACAATAGTTCTGCGAAACACCAGGTTGAACAAAGCGCGGGCCGCAGAGGCGGCCTCTACGGGGTATCTGAACGCGACCGATCTTGCGGACTATCTCGTCAGACGCGGGCTCGAATTCCGGCACGCGCACGAGCTTGTAGGCCGGATCGTGAGCTTCGCGATAGAGAAGAGGCGCCCGCTCGAAAAGCTGACGCTTGAAGAGTACCTGAGCTTTTCGCCGCTCTTCGATCAGGAATTATACGAGGCTCTCGATTTGAACTCCTCGCTCGAAAGCAAGTCTGCTCTAGGAGGAACTTCGCCCGATCGCGTAGCCGAAGCTCTCGCCCGCGCAGAAGAAGAAACCACAGATGAACACAGATAAACACAGATTATTCTTTGATACTTATCGGTGTTTTTCTTTCAGTTCACCTGGCGTTCTCGGCCTTCCCAAAATGGTGCACGAAGCTCTCGTTTTAAGATCTTTCCTGAAGGGTTTCGCGGGAGCGCCGCGACGAAATCGACCGAGCGCGGAGCTTTGAAGTGGGCTATGCGCTCTCTCGCGAAACTCATGATCTCTTCTGCGGTCACTTCCGCGCCGGGCTTTTTGACGACTACCGCTTTGACCGCTTCGCCCCACGTATCGTCGGGCACTCCTATGACCGCCACGTCGGCTATTGCCGGGTGGCCGAAAAGGACCGATTCGACCTCCGCAGGATAGATGTTTTCGCCGCCTGAAACGATCAGGTCCTTTACCCGGTCGTGAATGTATATGTACCCGTCGGCGTCCAGGTATCCGGCATCGCCCGTATGGAGCCATTCTCCGCGAACCGTCGAGGCGGTAGCATCGGGAAGGTTCCAATAGCCCTTCATATTCTGCGGCGACCGGCAGATTATCTCGCCCACTTCGCCCACCGGGAGCACTCTCCCCGTTGCGTCGACTACGCGAATCTCAGCCAGCGAGTGAGGCTTGCCGCACGACCGCATCCTCTCATTGCCGTTCGGGTCGTGGTCTTCGGGAGGCAGCCACGTTATCCCGCCCGAAGTCTCCGTAAGCCCGTAGGTCTGCGCAAATCCGCACTTGAATGTCTCCATCGAGCGCCGAAGCAGGTCGAGCGGGATGGGCGACGCGCCGTAGATTATCAGATTAAGACTGGAAAAATCGGTATCCTGCACACCCGGAGTCTGAAGCAGAAACAGCAGCAGCGCGGGCACGAGAAAAGCTTTTGTAACCCGGTGGCGCGAGACCGCCTGAAGGATGGCAGCCGGGACAGTCTCTCGCAGGATGATGTTTCTGGCCCCGGAATAAAACCCCATCAACGCGTATCCGCTCCCCCCGATATGAAAAAGCGGCATGCAGACAAGGCTGACGTCTGACTCGTCCCACCTTGCGAACTCTCTCGTGAGGACCGGCACAATCGTCAGCAGGTTCGAGTTAGTAAGCTGCGCGCCCTTCGGATGGCCCGTGGTCCCGCTTGTGTACATCTGAAGCACTACATCGGAAGGATCGTTAGAAACATCAGGGTCCGTTTCAGACTGACGGTCTCGCCATGCCTGATATGACTCCCACTCCTCGTGCGACCCGTTGAGCGCGATGATCTTCTTTACCGTTTTCAGATCGCCGAGCAGTTTTTCGATGGTCCCGAAGTACTCTTCGCCGACGAAGAGCACTTCGGCCATCGCGTCGTTTATGATGTAGGAGATTTCCGGAGCGGCGAGCCGCCAGTTTATTGCGACCATCACGTTGTTCGATTTTGCGGCCCCGAACAGTATCTCGAAAAAAGAGTCGGAGTTCTTATCGAGCACCGCAATCCGCGTCTGCGGCGAGAGCCCTTCTGCGATCAGCCCGCTCGCCGTTTGATTCGACAGCCGGTCAAGCTCGCCATAGGTGGTCGCCCGCTCGTTAAAGACCATGGCCACTGCCCTGGGCCGGGTCGCGCTCTGATGTCGAGCTATGTCTGCAACGAGTCGCAAGCTCACTTCGTCGCTCATCAATTACCTCCGCATGAAATTGGCAGGAATATCAGGATTGACGGGAGGAGGAGACGATTTCGTAATCCTGTCAATCCTGTCTATCCTTCTGATCACCGTGGCATCTCGACCGGTTTGCCTGCGACCACGGTCGGCGCGTTGTGCTTCCTCAGCGTCTCATTCATTCTGGGAACCGAATCGTTTATG
>DASTET010000250.1:0-2893 GCA_035709445.1 Blastocatellia bacterium
CTCTCCCGTCACCCGTATAAAGGCGTCCGCCGCGTGGCACATCGCCCCTTCGTGCCTGCCCGAATACGTGGGTATCCCCTCAAGCGCGATGGCGTTTACGACATTATAGTTGCCGGGGCAGCAGAAGAGAGCGGCGAGACCCTCTTCTTTACATACCCTCGCAAAGACCTGCGCGCCTGTCATCGGAAAATCGATCTTTGGCCGGGAGACCTTATCGGGAGTGGTGAACTCGTCGGGTATCTTGATCTGCCGATTGTCGGCGCTGTCGGCGCGAGCGATCTTGCTCGTCCCTATCGCAGTGACTGCCGTCGCCCCTGCCCCGGCCATCGCCTTTGTGATGAAATCTCTCCGGGAGGCATTTGCCTTCTTTGCCATAATCCCTCCGCAGTGATGGTGGATAACGGAAGCGTACCTATTTCTATCAAACAAGCAACCAGGTTACAACTGAAAAAGAAGCCGGAAGCCAGAAGCCAGAAGCTGGTCGGGGCTTATGCTGACGCTTATCACTCGCCTTTGATCGAGAGATGAGGCGAGAGATTCTGGCTTCTGGATTCTGGCTTCTGACTTCTGTATATTCCTTGCCGTGAAAAATCTGATCGCCATCGCATGTGCGGTATTTGCGCTCGCTTTTCTCGGTTACGCGCAGGCTCAGGAAACCAGGACGATAAAAGGCGAGTGGCCTGCCTACGGCGGCGATAACACGAGCGCCAGGTACTCCCCGCTCGATCAGATCGATAAAGAGAATTTCTCAAGGCTGAAGATCGCCTGGCGATGGAAAACAGTCGATTCGTACATAAGCAAGACCGTCGCGGGCGGAGAATGGTGGTCAAAATCGAAGTCGATTTTTGACGAGCTTCAAAAGGAAGACCCGAAACGGTGGAGAGACGGACTTGCCCCGCGAATCGGGAGCTTGAAGGTCACGCCTCTCATGGTGGGCGGGGTGCTCTATGTCGCCACACCGCTCTATCAAGCGGCTGCTATCGATGCGGCGACCGGCGAGACGCTATGGGTATACAACCCGAAAAGCTATGAGGCGGGAACGCCTACCATGAGCCTGCAATGGAACCAGCGCGGCCCCGCTTACTGGACCGACGGCAAAGAGGCGAGAATATACTGGGGAACGGGTGACGGCTACCTGATAGCCGTAGACGCGAAGACGGGGCGGCCCTGTGCGGACTTCGGCGAGAACGGGCGCGTCGACCTTATGAAGGGGATTCCCCGCATCGCGAGAGGAGAGAGAGATTATCTCAACGCGCTCAAATACTCGCTCTCGTCGCCTCCGCTCGTGTCGAGAGATGTCGTCATCACCGGGTCTCTGATCGCCGACCGCATCATCACAAAAGAAGCGCCGCCCGGCGACGTTCGCGCCTGGGACGCGCGGACCGGCAAGCTCAAATGGAGCTTTCACACCGTCCCGCGCGAAGGCGAGCTCGGCGTAGAGACGTGGGAGAACGATTCGTGGAAATATTCGGGCAATACAAACGTCTGGACTATGATGAGCGCGGACGACGAGCTTGGTTATGTATATCTTCCGACGGGGACACCTACGAACGATTTTTACGGCGGCCACCGGCTCGGAGATAACCTTTTCGCCGACAGCCTTATCTGTGTCGATGTGGAGACGGGCAAACGGGTATGGCATTTTCAGACAGTGCGGCACGGGCTGTGGGATTATGACCTGCCTGCTGCGCCAAACCTCATAGAGATCACCGTCTCGGGCAAAAGGATCAAGGCCGTCGCGCAGGTGACGAAGCAGGGGTTCTGTTTTGTATTTGACCGGGTGACGGGAAAGCCCCTGTGGCCTATAGAGGAGCGAAAGGTCCCGCCTTCGGATATACCCGGCGAGCGCGCTTCGCTGACGCAGCCTTTTCCGACAAAGCCTCCGCCGTTCGAGTACCAGGGTGTGACGGTTGATGACCTGATAGACTTTACGCCTGAGCTTCGCGCCGAAGCGATAAATGTCATCAAGCGATTTCGCACGGGGCCGCTCTATACTCCACCGTCGCTTACGGTCGCGGGCGGCACACAGGGAACGATTATGAGGCCCGGCATAATCGGCGGCGCGAACTGGGAAGGCGCGGCGGCAGACCCCGAGACCGGCATTCTCTATGTGCCTTCGCGCAATGCGTTCAGCGTAGTCCGTTTCTATACGCCCGACCCGGCCAAAGGCGGAAACCTCCGTTATACGCACGGAGAGAGGGGCGAAGTCCCTCGCGGGCCGCAGGGGCTCCCGCTGTTTAAGCCGCCGTATTCGCGCATGGTGGCCATCGATCTGAACAAGGGCGATATTGCCTGGATGACGCCGATAGGGAATGGGGCTTCGCGCATTCGGAATCATCCGCTGCTGAAGGGATTGAATCTGCCGCCTCTGGGCGGGGCCGGGGCGAAAGGGCCGCTGCTTACGAAGACGCTGCTCATATCGGCCTGGGACGCGGAAGGCCCGGAGCAGGGAGAAGGTCCGAAGCTCGTGGCCTATGATAAAGCGACCGGCAAGATCCTCGGCGCAATCGATCTGCCCGGCAACGCCATCGGCACGCCGATGACTTACATGCTGAACGGCAAGCAGTATATAGCGTTGACTGTAGATGCGAGCCCGCCTGAGCTTATCGCGCTCAGCCTGCCTTAGGTACTAAAGGGCAAACATCATAAGAGGTGCGGGGACTGCGAATGAAGGTTACTCAAAGTAACCTGATTGGCTCAAGCGGCTTTCGCTCAGCCGTAACAACCGACTCAATCCGGCTCCGTCTTAACTCTGTAAAACGTTCAGCCGCGCCTGCGGCTACATTTGCGAATACCCATCCCAGGAAGGTCACTATAAACGCATTTAGAAGCGGGACCAGAGATTCAGTGATGACCGCATTGTACTTAGAGAGCCGGTCTGATTTTGCTGCTG
>DASTET010000251.1:0-2395 GCA_035709445.1 Blastocatellia bacterium
ATCACCCGGCGAGACTTCCTGAATGGTGCCTTGCTGAGCACAGGCGCCCTCTGGGCGGTTCACGTCTCACCGGCGGAGTTGCTGGCGCAGAAACAGGCGCGGGACGCACGCCCCCGCTGGGGCGGCAATACTTCTGATGTACTTACGGCAGGTCACGCTGTTCGGGACGGCAACTTTGACAGTCCAAAAATCCCGGCGCTTGAGACCGGCGAGGTATATGATCTGGTCATCATAGGCGGAGGGTTAAGCGGGCTGGCGGCGGCTCACTTCTTCAATAAAGCAAAAGATGGTAAAGGCAAGGTGCTGATATTGGAGAATCATTCGACGATAGGCGGAAATGCCCGACGAGACGAATTCATTGTGAATGGAAAGACTCTCTACGCGCCGCAAGCCTCGATCGTGCATCAAGACCTACCGCCCGCGTTTGCACCCCCGCCGGAGGTCGAGAAGCTTTTTAGAGAGATTAAGATTGATTTAGACAAGTTCAGGATCCCGCAGGAAGCAGCCGGATTCAGCGTCTTCTGGGACTCGAAAGCCGAAGGGGCCAGGCCACACTGGTATGCCAGTGTCCTGGAAGCGCCGCTGCCGGAGCGGGTCCGGCAGGAGCTCATGGCTTTCTTCGGGACGGTGATGCATTTTTACGCGAAGCCGGACTGGAACCGGCAGCTCGAACAACTCGACAGGTTTTCGTTTAAAGATTATGTGCAGCGCGAACAGAAATGGGCGTCAGGCCTGTTCGAGTTGATGGAGCCTGATCTTGCCGCTTTATTCAGCTTTCCCGACCAAGTGTCGGCAGCCTCCGTTTACGCGCAGTACGGCGGGGGGCCGCGACCTCTGTATAGTTTCCCGGGCGGCAACTCCGGGTTCCTCCGGTATATGCTCAAGCATTTGATTCCCGAGTCGATCAGTGGAGGTGAAAGCACAACCGCAGTCATTGGAGGAGAGATAGACAGGCGGGCGCTTGACCGGAAGAATAGCCCTGTCAGGATTCGTTTGGGGGCGACTGTCGTGCGCGTCGAGCATGAGGGCAAGCCAGACCAGGCGCGACTTGTGAGGATCACTTATCTGGCAGGCGGCAAGACTTATCAGCTACGCGCGCGCGGGGCCATAATGGCGGGCGGCGGGTATATGACTCAGCATGTAGTGCGCGACCTGCCTGCTGATAAGCGTGAGGCATACAGCAAATTCATTTATGCGCCGCTCCTCCAGGTCAATGTTGCACTTAACAACTCGCGCGCTTTAGACAAGGCGGGCTTAAATTTCTTTTCCAGCTATCGTGATGGCTTCGGCGTCATTATGTATCTGTATGAAAAAATGTCTGCGGCGGGGCTGGACCCGGAGCGCAATCCGGAGCGGCCCAATGTGGTTGGACTGACTGTGCCTTTGCTTTACCCGGGACTATCGGCCAGAGAGCAATCGGTAAGGGGAAGGGCAGCGCTGCTGCGAGCTTCATTCCTGGATTACGAACGAAAAACCAGGGCAGAACTCGCCCGGCTTCTGGGTCCTTGGGGCTTCAACCCCAGACGCGATATCGCGGCCATTGCTATTAGCCGGTGGGGACACCATGGGTACACCTTCCCCTATCCGGGCATCTACACGGACGGGGCGGTAGAGGCGGCAAAAAAAAACCACGGTCGCATCGCTTTTGCTCATACGGATCTCGACAGATTCTCTCACCTCGGCGGAGCGCTTTCACAGGGGCACCGTGCGGTGCGGGATCTGGCGGACCGGCTTTGATTCGAACCAGACTCACCTTTTCATCGCGGCTATTGGTTATGGGTTTCCCGGCAATAAAGGCTGTTTCTTATACGCTCGCACACACACCGAACCTGGTACGTTACGGTTCGAAGCCAGAGCGCGAGCTCCGCAAAGATCCCAGTCTACTCAGGCAAGTTGAAGCTCATTTGCGGAGTTTTGACGACGCGTGCGCTTACCCTCCGAATCAGGTTTTCATAGGTTCGCAGCCGCCCGAGTCGCTCTGGGATCTCGCACAACCCTGGTGGGAGCACCACGACCGTGCAGCCTCTCGCTTCGCTCCGTTCGGCGAAATCATGCCCGAGCGAGAATTCTATGGGCTCCTGCGGTTCGCGGACGAGTTCGATCTGATTCTGCTCGAAAGCGCTTTCTTGGAATCAGCCCGCGAATCCTTGCAGCAGCACCCGCTGTTCGGAGAAGCTGAGGTCAGCCGCCTTGGTGCGGGGCATTCTTCTGAAGTCATTCGATCGAAGATAGAGCAAGAGGGCGCCTATCCGCTGATGCACGACCGCAGTCTGGTCGGCTGCGTCTGCCGCGCGCATGACGAAGATCCGTTCCTGACACCGGGCATCCTGCTTGAGAACCTTGCGTGCAAGGCTACGGGCATTCTGGCCATCAAATGGCTGTTCGGTCGCGACAA
>DASTET010000252.1:0-4962 GCA_035709445.1 Blastocatellia bacterium
GCCGCTCAAGCGAATCGTTTACGCGAAGGCCGGCGACAGGCTATACGTCACAGGCGGGTTCAATTTCAATTGCGATAAATCAGGGCCTGAGGGCGCAACCTACAATGCCGATTTATACAGCCTGCCGCTGAAGGGGCTGGCTGACCGTTAGAAGGCAGGCGGAGGTCGATGGTGCAGGAAGCGAAAGAGACCGAGGCAAGGGCGACAGAGCAGACGGCGCAGAAGTCCGGCCGTATCTACTACGGCTGGGTTATTGTCGCGGCGGGCTTTGCAGTCATATCGCTGATCTCTCCGCTTATCGCATCATTCCCGCTTTTTTATGTCGCGGTGCTACAGGATTTCAACTGGAGCCGGGGCAGCACCGCGATAGCGATGTCTCTTCATCTTGTGCTCGGCGGGCTGGCGTCGCCGGTGGCGGGCGGGCTTATAGACAGATACGGCCCGCGCCGCGTCATGCCTGTAGGCGCGCTGATAACGGGGGCCGCGCTGGTCTGGCTCAGCCAGAGCGCGGCAATGTGGGAGTTCTACGTCGGCTTCGGCGTGGTCGCCGCGATAGGCAGCTCGCTGTTGCACGTTGTGCCGCTCACGGCGGTCATCTCTAACTGGTTCGTGCGAAACCGGGGCACGGCTATCGGCATCGTGACCGCCGGGTCCGGTGCCGGACAGCTCGTACTGCTGCCGCTGCTGCAATACCTGATCTCCAACCTGGGCTGGCGGAACTCTTATCTCGCGCTCGGCATCGCTATATTGACCATCCCGTCCGTACTCATATGGCTTTTTCTCTACACCCGCCCCTCGGACCGCGGCCTCTCATCCGATGAAGAGATGATACCGAGAAGGAAGCGCAAAAAGGTCGATGTTGTGGTCGAGCAGGACGGACAGGAGATTGCTCGCAAGGCCGGGATAATCAGAAAGAGCGAGGTGATAATACTCGACCACGAATGGGCTGAAAAAGAGTGGACCGTCGGCAAGGCGGTGCGGACATTTCGCTTCTGGGCGCTCACGCTCGTTATGGCGATGTTCGCCGCCGGCTTCTTTCTGATCTCGGTGCATCTGGTCGCGTACCTTACGGACAAGCGCTACAGCGCAGATATGGCCTCGGTGGTAGTCGCATTGCAAGGGTTCATAAATATCGGCGGGAAGTTCTTTGGCGGTTTCCTGTGTGACCGTATAGGTCGGGAAAAGACACTGACGCTGAGCATAGCCGTCTTTGTGGCATGCATAGTCCTGCTGAACGCGGGCGGTTTCATCTATAGCCCTTTGATCATATACACCTTCGCCGTGTTGTACGGGATGGGGTATGGCATGGCGCTGCCGGCCTTGATGGCCTCGGCCTCGGACCTGTTTCAAGGCAGGCACTTCGGCGCGATACTCGGCGTCTTTATTCTGGGCGGCTACTTAGGCGGGGCGCTCGGCACGTGGATGGGCGGGCACTTCTTTGACCTCACACAGGCATACCGGATCAATTTCCTCGTTGCGGCGCTGACCATGTTTATCTCGGCGGCGCTGATATGGAAGGCGAGGCCGGGCCGGGTTCGACTCGTGAGGAGCGTAGTGACGAGCGAATAGACGGAATTGATCTCTTTCCGGCCCTCGCCTGAAAGGAGACCGAAGCCATGATAAATAAAGGACGAGCAATAAGGATACCCGCAGTTGCTATGGCAACCATTCTTCTCGCCGCGTCGCTTAACGCGGAGGGCTTCCAGAGCGCGAGCGACCCTGACACAAAGGCGACGCTTGGGCCGCCTAAATTCTTTTCGCTCGCAGTGCATCCTTCGGGCCAGGTCTTTGCCGGGACTTTTGCAAGCGGCGTGATCCGCTCCACGGATAACGGAGAGACGTGGTCCCAGATGAATACAGGTCTTTCGAACATCAGCGTCAACACCGTGGCCATCAAGCCCTCAGGTCATATCTTCGTCGGGACTAACGGGAGCGGAGTCTTCCGCTCGACCGACGGCGGCAAAAGCTGGACGGCGGCTAACACGGGGATTGCGAAATCGACTGTCTATTCTCTCGTCTTGAATCCCGCAGGCCACATCTTTGCCGGAACGCATGAGAGCGGAGTATATCGCTCGACCGATGACGGCAGGAGCTGGATGCCGGTCAATGCAGGCATGACAAACAGGCTCGTCTATGCGGTTGCAGTAAGTGCGGCGGGAGATATCTTCGCAGGAACTAAAGAGAGCGGCGTATGGCGCTCGACCGATGGCGGTAAGAGGTGGAAGCCGATCAACAGCGGCCTCACGAGCTCTACCGTGTACGCGCTTAAACATAGCGGTTCGGGGCAACTGTTTGCCGCGACCAACGGCGGCGGCGTCTTCCGCCTGGCCAGAAACGGCGACGCCTGGTCGTCTGTCAGCAACGGCCTGACAGACCGCGTCGTCCATAGCCTAGCAGTGAATTCATCCGGCGACATCTTTGCGGGGACCGGCGCGGGAGTATGCCGCTCTACCGATGACGGCGATAGCTGGAAGCCGGTCAACGAAGGTCTCTCAACCCCTCGCGTCTTTTCGCTGGCCGTGAGCTCTTCGGGCCATCTCTTTGCGGGCAGCTACGAGGGGCTTTGGCGCTCAACCGATAAAGGCGAGACGTGGAAGCCGATGAATACAGGCTTGACGGTCGCTCATGTATACAGGCTCCTTGTGAACTCATCGGGCCACATTTATGCGGGGAGCGGCGGGGGCGTATCGCGCTCGACTGATGAGGGAAAGACCTGGACGCTAATCAAAACGGGCCTGTCGAACCCCGCCGTCTTTTCTCTGATCGAGAGTTCCGCAGGCCACATATTTGCGGGAACCTATGAAGGCGTGTTGCGCTCGACCGATGGCGGGAAGACGTGGAAGCCTGTGAATTCGGGTTTATCGAATCCCACTGTTTATGCTTTTGCCCGCAACTCATCGGGGCACATATTTGCAGGGACCAACGGCGGAGGTCCGTTTCGCTCGACCGATAACGGAGAAAGCTGGAAATCGATAAAGAACGGTTTGACCGATCTTTTCATCCTCGCTATGACGGTAAACGCTTCAGGTCATGTCTTTGCCGGGACGGGCGGCGCGGGCGTGTTTCGCTCGACCGATAACGGCGACACGTGGACCCCGATAAACAAAGGTCTGACGAACACTCATGCTCATCAACTGGCTTTGAATTCGGCGGGCCACATCTTCGTTGCGACCAAGGGAGGCCGCGTGTCTCGCTCCACCGACAACGGCGACACCTGGACGGAGACCAGCAGCGGCTTGACGAATAATAAACTCTACGCCTTTGCGATGAATTCAGCAGGCCACATTTTTGTGGGGACCGATACGGGCGTATTCCGCTCCAAAGATAACGGAGAGACTTGGTCGGAGGCGAGCGCGGGGCTGGCGAACGCACTCGTCTATCATCTCGTCATAAACTCCTCCGGCCATCTATTCGCAGGGACCGGAGGCGGCGTCTTCCGCTCGACTAATAACGGGGATAGCTGGACGCGGTAGTCCGGCTGATGGGTTTATTCATTTGGAAAATGATCGGGCCATACCGATCATTTTAAAGCAATCATGGTCAACAGCGTTGTGATCAGTGTGGAGGACTTGAATACCTCTCTGAGGTTTTACTCCGACACGCTGGGGTTTAAGAAACTCGCCGATGTAGAGCTTGGAGGCGAGGGGATCGAGAGGCTCTGGGGTCTTCCGAAAGGGACACGAGCGCGCGCCGTCGTGGTGGGGCGCGAAGGGGCACGCGCCGGTCTCGTGAGACTTATGCAATTCGCTCCCCGGTCCGAAAGGTTCGTTCATCAGGATGCCAGGCTGTGGGACATAGGTGTCTTTTACCTGCATACACTCGTCGATGACATCGACCGCCGATACGATGAGCTTCGAGCCGGAGGGTATCAGTTCTTCGGGCCGCCGACTGTATGGCAAGTCCCTGAGCAGAACAGGACGATCAAAGAAGCGCTGCTGCGCGGTCCGGATGGACTGGTCATCGACATTCTGCAATTTGAAATCGGCTCTTTCGAGCCTGCCGAAAAGCAGCCGAAATACAGCGAGATATCGACCTCGGCGCGAGTGGTAAAAGAGATCGATAAGCTCCTCGTCTTCTATCGCGACATGCTTGGGTACAGGGTCATAAAAGATCAGGTGCCCGGTAACAAGCAGCTCGATACGTTATTGCATCTTCCGCCGGGCAGTCGCATCAGAGTTGTTCACCTGGCCGACGGCGATAACCAGACGGGGAAGATAGAGCTGGTTGAATTCCTGAACGTGGAAGGTTGCGAGCTTGTCGCCGGGCCTACAGATATCGGCCCGTTTATGCTCTCTTTTGGCGTTGAGGATGTCGACGGGCTGTTCGAGTTATTCAGGAAAGAGAATATCTCTGTGATATGCCCGCCGCTTGACATCGAGATTCCTCCGTACCGGAGAACGAAGGTTATGACGGCGCGCGACCCCGGCGGCTTTATGCTGGAATTCGCTCAATCATAAAACGAAAGGATATTAGCTGAAGAGTGAACATGGGCAAAGCAATCGCAAAGAAGAAGACACGAGCCGCTGAAGCGGAAAAGAACACAGGCTTCAAAGAGAAGGAGGTGAGCTTTAGGAGCGAGGACGGGTGGAGGCTGCGAGGTATGATGAGCAGGCCGAAGCCGACTTCGAGGAGCGCACCGGCTGTTGTGTTTCTGCACTCATACGAGCACGACCGAGACGTGTTCGGCTACTACATCTACCCGGGGCTTGCGGAGATAGTGGCGGCTCGAGGGGTGGCTACTTTGAGGTTCGACCTGCGAGGTCGAGGCCAAAGCATGGGCAGCAAGGAGCTGCACTCGTTCAGCGGTGAGGAGATGAGCCGACTGTATCTGGATGTGAGGGGGGCGCTGAGCTTTCTTGAGAAGCAGCGAGGAGTGGACGGCAGCAGGGTAGCGATAGTGGCCGAGCAGCAGAGCGCCGAGGCGGCGGTGATGGCCTGGAGCGGCGATTCTCGCGTTAGCGC
>DASTET010000253.1:0-3780 GCA_035709445.1 Blastocatellia bacterium
CCCGTGTGTTTGAGGGTGCGTTTTAAGATCTCGACTTCGAATCGGCTGACCTCTTCGTAGAAGTCGATTCCCTGTTCGATGCCGGGCGCAGGAAGCATCTCTTGAGAGCTGGCCATCTCGATTATTCGCGCCGCGTTTGACAGGGCCGAAGAAAGCTCCCGCAACAGGGTGACGTTTGAGACTGAATACGGCTTCTCTCCCGGGAGGCTGCTGCTACGGCTATTATTAGAGAGCGACCTGAGACCCTCTTGATCGGATAGAACCCTCATGACCGACTGCATCCTCCCCCGGCCTACCATCTGACCGATGATTTCCACCTGCACAAACGAGCCATCCTTCCTGAGAAGCCGCCGCTTGCGGCGCACGGTCTCTCCTGCCAGAAGGTCGGCGAAACGGATCGGCGCCAGCGCCAGGTCTTCGGTCGGGATAAGGTCGCGCACATTCATGCTTGTAATCTCGTCGTGCGAGTAAAGGAATACCTCCGATGCCCGCCGGTTCACATCCTCTATGTTTCCCTGCTCATCAAAGAGTATCACCGCGTCCGAAGACTCCTCGGCGAGCAAACGGTATCTCGCCTCGCTTTCGCCGAGTGCCGATTCGAGCTGTTTTTGAGCGGTAACGTCGATGACCATCGCGCCAAGCCCGTGGGGTTTTCCGTCCCATCTCTCCATAGGCACAAAAGAGGCGAACCACCAGTGCACATTGCCAGGGTCGCCCGAAGTCTCGCCCGCAATCTCGATATTCAACGCGGGCTCGCCCGTCTTGAGCACTCTCTTCAAAGCTGGCACGACCGACGAGGCGATATCCGGCACCACCTCCTCGACCGTCCTCCCGAGATGGTCCTCGACACAGAGCCCGTTTATTCGCGCGAGCGCCTCGTTTACCTGCACATATCTGAGTGAGTCATCTATTATCGCCAGCCCGGCAGGTGTGGCGTAAAAGAGCGCGTCGAGCCGCTCCTGCAATTTGAGTATCTCTTTTTCGAGCACCTTGCGCTCGGCAACCTCAGCCTCAAGTAATGCTCTCAGATTTGCGACTTCTTCTCCTGGTTGTATTGCTGTCATAACCTCTTAAATATCGTCCCACAGGCTCGCGTCGAAAGACAACCTGCAATCCATGTTCCTGAAGACGCGCGCCAGATGCCTGCGGTTACATCGATAAGCCGAAGAAGGTGCTATAATCTGGGCTTGCGAGTTCGATCAAGGCCATTTTGCCAGACGCGATGCGTATCCTCATAGTCAAGCTGAGTTCTATAGGCGATGTCGTGCACGCCCTCCCGGCTGCTTCATTGCTGCGTCGAGCGATCCCTTTCGCGCATATAAGCTGGGTCGTCGAGCGTCGGGCGAGCGCGATATTGAAGGACTCTCCTGTTATCGACCTCCTGATCGAAATAGATACACGCGCGTGGCGCAGACGATGGTCTAAGATCGAGACGGTCGGGGAGATACGCAGCCTCATCAACGGTCTTCGAGAGAGCGATAATGGAATCGACATTGCGATAGATTTCCAGGGCCTTATCAAATCAGGACTTGTGGCGCTCGTTTCCGGGGCCGGGCGGCGAATAGGGTTTGAGACAGGCGAGCTTAGGGAGAGGGCCAGCCGCATATTTCTGACCGAACAGGTCGAGACTTCATCATTCGCGCACGTCATCGAAAAGAATCTCGCGCTCGCCCGCGCCGCTATCGGATCATCGGGCGGCAGCGGTTCCAGCCTTCCGGTCGCCTCCGCCCCTTTCGAGTTCCCTATAGCGGTCTCTCCTGAGGACGAGCAGTATATTGACATTGCAGTAGCTCAAACGGCGGGCAGGTTCGCTATAATAAACCCCGGCGGCGGGTGGCCTACCAAGTTGTGGCCTGCATCGGCTTATGGCGAGATTGCCGATTGGCTGGCGCGAGAATACAATCTCACGTCGTTTATAACCTATGGTCCGGGCGAAGAGGTTCTGGCGAAGGAAGTGGCATCGAGCGCGCGGGCAGACCGCGCGCGGTTACTCGCAACGACCTTGAAACAGTTTGTCGCGCTGGCGAGGCGGGCGTCGCTGTTCGTCGGCGGAGACACCGGCCCCTTACATCTCGCGGCGGCAAGCGGCACGCCGATAGTGGGCCTGTACGGGCCTACAGCGCCTGAGCGCAACGGACCCTTCGACCGTCGCGACCTCTCGCTAGGTCGCGACCTGTGGTGCCGCGAGGGCTGCCATCGTCGAAGCTGCTGGCATTGGGAATGTATGGCGATTCCGGTGAGCGCGGTGATGCGCGCGATATCAAAGAGGCTTGCTCTGAGCGAAAGAGAGACTCAGTGGGTTTCAGACAGATAGCTCAACGAATCAGGGTATCTACAGGTTTTGTGCTCGCGCCGTTGCTTCTGATTGCGGCAAATCCGACCCCGGCCACTCTGCTGATAGGGGCAGGGCTGGCGGTCACGGGGCTTGCGATTAGAGCCTGGGCTTCGGGCTATCTGAAAAAGAACCAGGAGCTGACGACCGCCGGCCCGTATGCTTACACCCGCAACCCGCTTTACCTGGGGACATTCATACTCGGCACGGGCGTGGCGATATGTAGCGGCGCCCTCTGGTTTGTTGCGCTTTTCGTGCTGCTCTATCTGGTGATATATGTGCCGGTGATGTCAGCCGAAGCCGAGACCATGCGCAAACTCTTCCCTCAGGAGTATGAAGATTACAGCCGCCACGTCCCGCTCTTTTTTCCCCGGCTGACACCTTATCGCCCTTCCGCACACGCTCGCAGGTTCGAGGCCGCGCTTTACCTGAGCCATCGCGAGTACAGGGCCGCCTTCGGATTTATAATCGTCTTCGCGCTGCTTGCGGCCAAACTCCTGATAACAGTCTAGCGAGTCTGGCGCGTCGCGAGTCTGGCGCGTCGCATTGATGACAGACACCGCATAAATGAGATATTGCAAAGTAGTCAGCGCCGTCACGAGCGGGACGCGCCAGACGCGCCAGACCCGCCAGACTGTTTTTGACTTGCCAGACTTTTATTGTTGTATAATGAGCCTATGGTTAGGACGCTGTTTATCCTCACGCTGCTGTTAGTCCAGGGCACGGTCTTCACCGGAGCGCAGGCGACGCCGGACAGGGCCGCCCAGACGGTGCCAAAGGTTTCGCACCCTCTCCCGTTCAAATTCGGAGAGACCCTTTTTTATGAAGTGAGCTTTTCGAAGTTCATCTTTTCGGGCACCATCGGCGAATTGAAGCTATGGGTATCAAAGACCAGCCCGGGGCCGGAGATGATAGAGCTGCGGGCCGAAGCCGTGTCGAAGGGCTTCTTTCCCAAGCTGTTCGGTCTGAAGGTGAGGGACCGGTTCACTTCGGTCGTCAGCCCTCAGGACTTCGGGCTTCACACTTCGGTCAAGCTGATCGAGGAAGGCAAGGTTCAGCGCGAGCAAAAGAGCGTGATCGACCGCGAGGCCGGTCGCGTAACCTATATCGAGCGCGACCTCGTCGCCAAGACCGCCAAACCGAAAGTCAAAGAAGAAGCCTCTCCACCCTGGATGCAGGACCTGCTGTCGGCCACCTACTTTGTTCGCACCCAGAGGCTCAACGAGGGCGATGTGATCCCCGTTCCGATAAGCGACGGCGGGAAGGCTTACAACGTGGAGGTCATCGTCGGCAAGCGTGAAGAGGTCAAAGTCGATGCCGGAAGATTCAAGACCATAAAGCTCGAAGTGAAGGCATTCGACGGCCGGTTCGTTCGCCGCAAAGGTGAGATGTTCGTCTGGGTGACGGACGATTCGAGCCGCACGCCCGTTCGCGCAAAGATAAAGACG
>DASTET010000254.1:0-9200 GCA_035709445.1 Blastocatellia bacterium
CGATATCTCTGAAGAGAGCCTCGAACGAAGCAGCGCCGATCTCCTTCGCAGCTACCCGAAGCTTTCTATAACCGCATTCGCCGCGGACTACTTCACCGCTCTCGACAGGCTTGCCCGTTCCGCGCCGTTCGCCAGCGAGTCCGAAAGAACCATCGCCGTCTTCCTCGGCTCGAACATAGGCAACTTCGACCCGCACGAGGCAGAGAGCTTCTTACGAAAGGTCCGCCGCGTGCTCAGGAGCGGGGACAGCCTGTTGCTCGGAGCCGACCTGAAGAAGTCGGCTGACGTGCTCGTGCCCGCTTATGATGATGCGCTAGGCGTGACTTCGGCGTTCAATCGTAACCTGCTCGCGCGAATAAACCGCGAGCTTGACGGCGACTTCGATGTAAGAGGGTTCGATCATCTCGCAATATATAACCAGGAGCATGGCCGTATGGAGATATACCTGGTCAGCCGCGCGCCGCAGACCGTGCGGATAAGCGCCATTGACCTTGAGATACGCTTCGAGAAGGGTGAGACGATACACACGGAGAACTCTTATAAATTCGATCTGGACCAGCTCTCCGCTTTCGGTCGACAATCCGGGTTCAATCTGGTAAAGACATGGCTGGACAGCGCCCGCCGGTTCAGCTTCAACCTGTTCGCAGCCGTTTAAGGGTTTGCCTTGCTCTCTTTCGGAATGTCACCTGATCTGGTCCAACCCTCCGAGCCGGTCCTCCCTGCCGATGAGATAAACCGCAGGAGCGATTTGACTCGCTATTTCCTCAACGCCTCACGGCCTGCTTCCGAGTGGGCGGTCGGGCCTGAAATCGAGCTGTTCGGATTCGAGCGGGACGTCCTGTCGCGGATAACGCCTCAAAAGGTGCAGGAGATAATCGGCGGGTTCTCGAAAGAGATAATCAGCAGAGAGATCGAAGACGGATACACGACCGAGGCGACGCTCGATAAAGAGATCGAAGGCCGCATAACGCTTGAGCCCGGCGGGCAAATAGAGTTCTCAGGCGCGAATCACCGTTCGCTCGCCCGCGTCGAGCGGAGCCTGCGAATATACCTGCGCAGGCTTAACGAGATCGGAGCGGCGAAAGGCGTGTTGTTCGTTGCAACCGGGTTCGACCCCGTGAGAAGCATCGATGAGCAGCAGTGGATACCCAAGAGGCGTTATGAAGTGATGCGTCCTTACCTGGCCCGCCGAGGGCGTCGCGCCTGGGATATGATGTGCCGCACCGCCGCCATACAGGTCAATCTGGATTATGGCGATCTCGAAGACCTCGCAAGGAAGTTCGCGCTGGCGACGCGGCTGGCTCCGGTCGCCGCCGCGATATTCGCCAACTCACCCTTCGAGCGAGGGAGGCTGTCAGGCTATAAATCGACCCGCTACGCAGCCTGGCTCGAAACCGACCCCGACCGCACAGGGCCGTCGCCCGTGGCGCTCGAAGACTATTTCTCAATAGAACGGTTTGTCCTCTACGCCGCCTCGGTTCCAATGTTCTTTATCCGCCGCGACGGGGATTATATCGACCTGACCGGTCACACTTTCAGGGATTTCGTCGCGAACGGCGAGCGATACCGGCCCGTCTTGATGGACTTCACCGATCATCTCTCGACCATCTTCACCGAGGCCCGGCTCAGGCCCCATATCGAACAGCGCAGCATGGACTCAGGCGGTATAGAGTTGATAATGGCCGCGCAGGCGTTTTGGAAGGGATTGATGTACGACGCAGAGATTCTCGACCGCGCACTCGACATGGCTCCGCGACCGGGCCTTGACGAATACAGCCGTCTTCAGATGGAAGTAGCTCGTTGCGGGCTCGCCGCTCGGCTCGGTCGCCTATCTGTTTTGTCGCTTGCGCAGTCTGCTCTAGAGATGGCGCGCGAAGGGCTTCGCTTGAGCGCCGGTGATGAAACCGGATATCTGGACATTATCGAGCAAATGGTCATCAAAGAGCGCATATGCCCTGCTGATATTTTGATAAGCAATTTTAAGGGCTCGTGGAACGGCGAGATTCGCAAGGCGATTGAGTATATGCGGATCGACGGTCGCGAATCGGAACCTCAAGTTTAAATGCTTGGGTCTGAGGATCTGAAATCTCAAATCTCAAATCTCAAATCGACGATATCGCTATAGAATTCCGCGACGTAACGCTTCAAGCGCGCGACGGCAGGCCGATAGTCCAGCATCTTAATTTCGATATCCGGCGCGGCGAGACGCTCGTCTTGCTTGGGCGAAGCGGGTCGGGCAAGACCACCACGCTCAAGCTGATAAACAGGCTGATCGAGCCGACATCCGGCGAGGTGCGCGTTGAGCAGAAGGCCACGGTTGAATGGGACGCGATTCGACTCCGCCGCCACATAGGATACGTAATACAGGAGACCGGGCTGTTTCCGCACTTCACCGTCGAGCGCAACGTAGCGCTTGTGCCAAAGCTTGAGGGCTGGCCCGATGAGCGGATAAAGAAGCGAGTGCGCGAGCTTCTTGAGCTTGTGGGGCTTGACCCTGATGTTTTTGCCGGGCGTTATCCTCATGAGCTATCGGGCGGGCAGCGACAGCGGGTCGGCGTTGCGCGGGCGCTTGCGGCGGACCCGCCCATAATCCTTATGGATGAGCCGTTCGGAGCGCTCGACCCCCTTACACGGTCCGATATGCAGCGCGAGTTTGCAAGCCTTGCCTTGCGGCTCAAAAAGACTATAGTCTTTGTCACGCATGATGTGCGAGAGGCGCTCGCGCTCGCTTCGCGGATTGGACTTTTTAAAGACGGTCGACTGGTCGAGCTGGCCCCGCCTTATGAGTTCGCCAGTTCCGACGAGCCCGAAGCGAGAGCGTTTATAGAATCGCTCGGCGAGACTCCTCATATTCGAGCCGAAGACCGCCGCGATTAAAAGCAGACAGCTTGCAAAACGATATATGAGCCGTGAAGCGATAAAGCGCGAGCCCGATACGAAGGAGGCAGCGAAAGAAGAGCGCCCCGGTCGCAAGAGTCGGCTCGGCCCTCTTGCAGTGCGCGACTTCCGCTTGTTATGGATCGGCGAGACCATATCGCTGCTTGGCGACCAGTGTTATCTTGTGGCGCTGCCCTGGCTGACGTTGCAGCTCACAGGATCGGGGCTTGCGCTCGGCACGGTAATGATGTCTGCGGCCATACCCCGCGCCGTCTTTATGCTCTTGGGCGGGGCGCTCAGTGATCGCTTCTCGCCTCGATCGCTCATGCTTGTCTCGAACGCGGTGCGCGGGTTGCTGACTGCGATCATAACCGCGCTCGTTTTGACCGGCACTATACGGCTCTGGCATCTCTACGCAATATCGATAGCATTCGGCGCAATCGATGCGCTTTTCTATCCGGCGTTCAGGGCCATCATTCCGAGACTCATTGATCAGGAGAATATACAGGCAGGCAATTCGCTCACGCAGGGGAGTCTGCAATTGAGTTTGATGGCGGGGCCGGCCTCGGCAGGATACATCATATCAGCGCTCGGGATTGCGGCGGCCTTTGGCATCGATACGGTCTCGTTCGCATTCTCTACGCTGATGCTGTGGCTGATCAGAACGGGTCGGAAGTTCGAGCAGACAGGGACGACAGGGAAGGCAGGCCCTGCAGGCGGTATAGCTTCTTTGATAGGCGACGGGCTTAAGTACTCGTGGGGAAACCCGGTCATCCGCGCAATAATCTTTATGATAGCAGCGATAAACTTCTCGTTTGCAGGCCCGTTTATCGTGGGACTTGCGGCGCTTGCGGACAGGCGTTTTCAGGGAGGCCCGGAAGCCTACGGCACAATGCTCTCGGCGTGGGGCGCGGGCGCGCTGCTCGGAACGCTTATGGCAGGGTTGACCGGCAGGACGCGACGGCGAGGGCTTTTATTCACCGGGATGACGACGGGTTTGGGTGCGGGCCTCATCCTGCTAGGGATGATTCCCAGCCTCTGGGCCGCATCCGTAATCATCGCGCTCATGGCGGTCGGGAGCGGGTTTGTCAATATAGGCATGATGTCATGGCTTCAAACCAGCACGGAGCCTACGATGCTTGGCCGGGTGATGAGCCTGCTGATGTTTGCAGCCGTGGGGCTTGCGCCTCTCTCTTTCGTGATAGCCGGCGCGCTCGTCGACTTGAACACTACGGTCATGTTCGCCTCCGCAGGCGCAATCATATTGTTGACCGCCGGGCTCTCCTTATCGAGCAAGCCCTTGCGCACGCTCGATTGACCCCTCGCCGACCTTCTTTGCTTCAGCATCTTATTTTTTCGCTTCGCGCAGCTTGAGAATGGCCTGACGTATGGCGGACGCATCTTTTGAGTCGGGCTCGGCCTTGAGGTAACTTTCAAGCTCGCGCGCGGCGGCCTCTTTTTCGCCGCGCCGCTCGTATATGCGAGCGCGTTGCAGATAGATAGCGGTCATTCGCTTGCCGCTCAACTCCCATGCCTCTTTCAGCTCTTTTTCAGCTTCGGCCATGTCCGCGTTTCGCTGTGCGACGTCGGCATTTCTGAAGGCAAGCTCGATCAGCGACAGGGCGCGACCGAAACGTGCTGCCGGGTTATTCGAGTTCAACCGCACCGCCTCGCGGAAAGCGTATTCGGCCACGGCGAACTTTTGTTGTTTGATCATCACAAGCCCGAACAGGTGATAGACTGCGCTCTCGCGGTCGTTGACCTGTCTCGCCCGCTCAAGCGTTTCGAGCGCGTCCTGGTATTTCCCTGTCCTGTAAAGCTCGTTTCCCAGGGCGAGCAGCGCGTTGAAATAGTCTCCGAAGATTCCTATCGCTTCACGAAGCAGGAATACGGCCTCGCCCGATTTGCCTTCCCGAAGGCGAGACATGGCCTTCTCGTATGCGTCGCGCGCGGCTTTTGGGACATCCTGTACAAAGTTGGTGCTGGGTGTGGGAACCGAAGGGTCGCGGAGCGGGCGAATCGGTATCTCGATGTTGAGTACTTCGTTGAAACGCTCGCTCGGCGGGTGATTGAAGCGGACCCTCTGCACGACGGGCTCGAAGCCTGCGACGGTGATCGATATTTCATATTCATCGGGAGGCAGATTGGCGAATGTAAAATCGCCGTCGTTGCGCGTGACCGCCTGCCCTATCATCGCGCCGCCCGTCTGCCTCAGCTCGACAATGGCATTGTTTACCGTGCGCCCGTTTGTCGAGCGCACCTTGCCTCGGATCGTATTGTTCTGGGCAGATAGAGTAGCGGCCATCAGCAAGATCAGCACAAACGCCGGGAAAAGCCTTTGCATTCTCATCCGGATGACCCCCCTTCGCTCGGGTATGCGCGCATTATAACTCAAATCTCACTTATGAACAGCTTGTCTGACGCGCCAAATCGCGGCTTGCCCGGGCAAAAGAATCGATCGAATGGCCGGAAACTTTACACCTGTGTTCTCCTCTCAGCGTAGCATCACTTACCAAAAAGAATCTTCTTGTTCCCGAGTGAGCCTGCTGTTATTATTTGTGGCCCAGGATGCATATCATCAACAGAAAAGAACTGAGTTCCGTCCGCAGATTGTTGATGGTCTGTTTGCTGGTATGTTTATGCTTCGCAGCAGGGAAGAGCATCACTCTGGGCGGCTTGCCTCATGGCTCTGCCGATGGCGAGGCAGACTTGAACAGACCGATCGCGCTTGTCTTTACTGCCGCCTCGGTGGAGAGACAGAAAAGCGACGAGATCAGTACAAAGCGGCTGCTCGGTTCAGTTCCGGCCCCGCCATCGAGAAGCAGCGCCGGTCTGTTTGATACCGGTAGTCTGCGGTTCTATCTAAGCCCAACGGACCCTGTCTCTCAGGCGACGTGGGACTCACAGCTCATAACGCGTGGCCCTCCCTTCGTCAGTTGATACCTGTCGCCCATTCAAATCTATGCCTTAGTTGAAGAGAAGCATCCGATTCAAGCCTTCAATCTTCTATAAGGGTTCAAGCCAGGATCGAAGAACGCCTCCGCTCAGAAAAGCAGCGAGGCAGGAGAGTTCACGTCATGAAGAGTTCAATAATTGTTAGCCTAGCCTTCCTTTATCAGCAACCACAGGGACATCCTGAAATGACGACAGGCGGGTGGATATTTATGATCGCCTCCTGGATCGGGATTCTCTGGCTGACCTTCTACACCTTCGGAAAGATACTTCGTAAGTAGCTGGTAAAGATTTTGCTAAGACCGGGCGGGCTTATAGCTATCCCATCCATCACAGAGCCCGGTAAGACATCTCAATAATCGCTGACGGAATCTATACACCGGAGTAGATTATCCCGCCAGAGTTGTTTACATCTAACTCATGGAGGTCCGCCAATGCCCAGTCAACTATTCGCAAGGAAACCGCTCAATGTGTTGCTCGAAGAGATGGCGGGTGAGCACCGACTGCGCCGCGTACTTGGCCCGGTCACCCTGACGAGCCTTGGTGTGGGGGCCATTATCGGGGCCGGTATATTTGTTTCGACCGGCGCGATCGCAAAGCAGACGACCGGGCCTGCGCTGATGCTCTCTTATGTTGTGGCCGGACTGGTCTGCGTATTCGCCGCGCTCTGTTACGCCGAGTTTGCCTCAATGGTTCCGGTCGCGGGCTCCGCCTACACTTACGCCTATGCTACGCTGGGCGAAGTCTTCGCCTGGATCATCGGATGGGACCTCGTGCTGGAATATGCAGTCGGCTCGGCGGTCGTCGCAAACGGGTGGTCCGGCTATTTTCAATCTGTAACCGGGCTGTTAGGGATAAAGCTGCCACAGTCCCTAAATGGCCCCGCGCTCACATACGACCCTGCGAGCAATAATTTCATGCACCTCGTCTCCACCGGCTCAGTAATCAACCTGCCGGCGGTCATCATCGTGCTCGTAGTCACTACTGTGCTTGTGGTCGGGATAAAGGAAAGCGCGGGCTTTAACGCAACGATGGTCATTATAAAAGTGGCGGCAGTCTTATTCGTGATCGTCGTTGGCGCTTTTTATATAAAGAAGTCTAACTGGTCCCCGTTCGCCCCGTACGGGCTGACCGGGCTCAGCTTCTTCGGCGAGCCGGTTGCGGGACAGGTCGATGCGGGCGGGCGGCCCTTAGGCATGCTGGCAGGAGCGGCTCTTGCCTTCTTTGCATACATAGGGTTCGACTCCGTATCGACGCACTCTGAAGAAGCGAAGAACCCGCAGCGTGATGTCCCTATCGGCATAATCGCATCGCTGATTATATGCACGGTGCTCTACATCGCAGTTGTTGCCGTGCTGACCGGCATGGTCAATTACAGGAATCTCGATATCGCCGCTCCGGTTGCGAAGGCGTTTGAGGATATAGGGCTCGGCTGGGCGCATGCCTTGATCGCCATAGCCGGCGTTGCGGGCATCACGTCCGTCCTGCTCGTCATGATGCTCAGCCAGCCCAGGGTGCTGCTCGCAATGGCGCGCGACGGGCTTCTGCCTCAGAGCTTCTTCGGGGCGGTCCATGACAAATTCCGGACCCCCTACAAGTCGACTATACTCACAGGCCTGTTTGTCGCAACGCTCGCCGCCTTCCTGCCGATAGACGTTCTGCTCGAGCTGGTGAACATAGGGACTCTGCTTGCATTCGTCATAGTCTGCGCCGCAGTTCTGATCATGCGCAGGACCAACCCGGACGCACATAGGCCGTTCCGGGTCCCGCTCGTACCTTTTGTCCCAATACTGGGCATAATCACCTGCTCGCTTCTGATGTTTTCGCTCCCCGGTTATAACTGGATACGGCTGGCGGTATGGCTCGGTCTGGGTTTTATAATATATTTTGGTTATAGCAAGAGGCACAGCGTGATGAAGCATTACCTCGAGCGCGAGATCGCGAAGCATGGCGTTTCGCCGGGGGGCTCGCTCGCGACCGAAACAGAATCGATTCCGGAAGGCTCGCCCGACGCGAGGCGCAAGTAATGGGGCTGGATGTAAACGCGCATAAGTACGAGCGTGAGGAGACTACGGACCTTAAAGACGAGACGCCGGATCGTCCGAAGGGGCCTCCTCTGCACACCCGAATACTGATCGGCCTGGCCGTGGGCGTAGTCGCGGGCGTGTCCGTCAACGCGTTTGTGGGCGGCGACGATCCGCGCGTGATATGGATCGTCAGCAATATCACCGAGCCGGTGGGTCAGCTCTTTCTTCGCCTGCTCTTGATGATAGTAGTGCCGCTCGTCTTTTCATCGCTGGTCGTCGGCGTAGCAGGTATAGGCGATGTGCGCAAGCTGGGCCGCGTCGGTCTGAAAGCCTTCGCCTATACCTTCGTCGTCTCCGGCATTTCGGTCGTGATCGGATTGACCCTGGCCAACACGATCAGGCCGGGCGACCGCATAGACCCGGCAACTGCCGCCGCCCTCGAACAACGCTACGGTTCGGATGCTGCAAAGCAGGTCGAGCAGGCGCAGCGGCCCGGCCCGAGCGCTTCGGTGGTGATGCAAATAGTAGAGACCCTTATACCCGCCAACCCGATCGCGGCCATAGCCGGGGTGCCGGACGATCCGAGCAGAGCGACCACGGGCGGCACTCCCAACATGCTCCACCTGATGTTTTTCGCGCTCATCCTGGGCGCCGCCATAACACTAATCTCCGCGCCCGTTGTCGCCCCCTTCGTTCGCGGGCTTGAGGCTCTTTACGAGATATCGGTCAAAGTCATAGACATAATCATGAAGTTCGCGCCGGTAGCCGTAGCCTGCCTTCTCTTCAACAACACGGCGCGCTTCGGGTTGGATCTGCTTGGAGCGCTTGCCTGGTTCGTAGTCACGGTTCTTGCGGGGCTGGCCATTCATATGTTCGGGGTCTATTCGCTCTCGGTCTATTTTCTCTCCAGGATATCGCCGCTCGATTTTTTCCGCCGAATAAAGACCGCTATGCTGACGGCCTTTTCGACCTCTTCATCAAACGCGACCCTGCCGACTGCCCTGCGCGTCTCTGAAGAGAACCTGGGCGTCCCGCGAGAGATAAACAGCTTTGTCCTGACGGTGGGGGCGACGGCCAATCAGAACGGGACGGCGCTTTATGAAGGCGTGACCGTGTTGTTTCTGGCTCAGCTCGCCGGGATCGATCTTACACTCGGACAGCAACTGATGGTCGCATACCTCGCTATCATCGGCGGCATAGGGACGGCGGGAGTCCCCTCGGGATCGATCCCTTTTATTGTGATCGTGCTTGCGACCATAGGCGTAAACCCTGCGCTCATAGCTATCATTCTCGGTGTAGATCGAATACTCGACATGTGCCGCACGACCCTTAGTGTGAGGGGCG
>DASTET010000255.1:0-5586 GCA_035709445.1 Blastocatellia bacterium
GGGCCGAGCGACAAAACGGGGAAAAACGTCAGCGCGCCGACGATCAAGATCACCCCGATAAGCAGCGCTACGAATATGGGCGTGTGGACCGGGAACGATCCCGCCGAGGGCGGCGCGGCCTTCTTCGCCGCAAGGTTTCCGGCGATGCCCATCATAGGGATTATCATCAGGAACCGCCCTAACAGCATCGCCAGCCCGAGCGTGGTGTTGTACCAGTAGGTGTTGACCGTGATGCCCGCGAACGCCGAGCCGTTATTGCCAGTCGCCGAGGTGTATGCGTAGAGTATCTCCGAAAGCCCGTGCGGGCCCGAGTTGTTTGTCTTCGAAACGCCATACGGCGCGATGCTCGCCCAGGCGGTGAAGCACAGGATCGAGAGCGCGAAGACCAGAACAGAAAGCATCGCAAGCTTCACGTCTTTGGCTTCGATCTTTTTGCCGAGGTATTCCGGCGTGCGACCGACCATAAGCCCCGCGATGAAGACCGTCAGCACGACCATCACGAGCATCCCATACATCCCCGCGCCGACGCCGCCGAAGATGACCTCGCCTAGCAGTATGTTCAGCAGCGGTATCATGCCGCCGAGCGGCGTGTACGAGTCGTGCATGGAGTTGACCGCGCCGGACGAAGCATCGGTCGTGATGGTCGCAAACAGAGCCGAGTTCATGATGCCGAAGCGGACCTCTTTGCCCTCCATGTTGCCGCCTGCCTGCTGGCTGCCTTCCGTCTCGACCGCAGATTGAGTTATTCCATGCCTGTCGAAATTCGGGTTGCCTTGAGACTCGAAGTAATAAGAGATGAAGAACCCGACGAGGAAGAGGATCGTCATGGCGGCGAAGACGGCCCAGCCGTGTTTTTGATTCCCCGTCATTCGCCCGAGCGTGTAAGTAAGCCCCGCGCCGAGCGCGAAGATCGCCAGTATCTCGATGAAGTTTGAGAGCGGGGTCGGGTTCTCGAAAGGATGAGATGAATTCGCGTTGAAGAACCCGCCGCCGTTCGTGCCGAATTCTTTGATGATCTCCTGAGAGGCAACCGGCCCCTGAGCAAGGACCTGCTCCGCGCGCGTCTCGGTCGTCGCCGTGCCGTCTTCGGCCTGAACTTCAATTTGCTGCGGCTCTACGAGCGCCGCCGTCGTGTAAGGGCTGAAGTTCTGAACGACGCCCTGCGAGACCAGAAGCAACGCGCCCGCCAGACAAAACGGGAGCAGCACGTAGAGCGAGCACCGGACCAGGTCGGCCCAGAAGTTGCCGACCGTCTTCGCCTCGCGCCGGGCGATGCCTCGTATGAATGCGATGGCCAGCACTATCCCTGTCGCGGCGGAGACGAAATTATGTACGGCCAGCCCTGCCATCTGTACGAAGTAACTCATGGTCGACTCGCCGGAATATGCCTGCCAGTTCGTGTTCGTAGTGAAGCTGACCGCCGTGTTGAAGGCGAGATCGGGGTTGACGCCTGCGAACCCCTGCGGGTTGAGCGGCAGGTAGTACTGGAGCCGCTGGACCGCGTAAAGCAAGAGCAGCCCGGCCAGGCTGAACATGAGCATCGCCGCCGTGTAGACCATCCAGTGCTGTTCCTCGTTCGGGTCCACGCGGCAGATGCGGTATATCAGCCGCTCCAGCGGGCCGAGCACCTTGCCCGCGATAGTCTGCTCGCCCGAAAATACCCTGGCCATATAGACGCCGAGCGGTCTCGTTATGGCAAGCAAGACCAGAAAGTATACGGCGACCTGTAAAATGCCGTTGAGTGTCATTCTCCCCTCCTCCCGCCGTCGTCAGAACCTCTCAGGCTTGAGCAGCGCGTACGTCAGGTACGCGAGCAACAGCAGCGCGATGAGTCCGCTGATTATGTATTCAAGGCTCATGACTTCCCCTCTATACGCGCTCGCAAAAGCGCACGTACCAGAAACAGACCGCAAAGAAAAACAGGACCAGCGCTATAAAAACCAGATCGAGCATGTCAACCTCTCCTTTACCAGGTCCCCTGCTTGCGCCCGAACCACCAGATGAGGCCGACCGTAGCGGTGTGCTGGTCTTGCTTTAGAAAGCCGGGCGTTTCGGTCAGAAAGAATGGCCGGTTCGAGAAATCACGCCGCCACTCGCCGCGTAACAGGAAGCTGCTCTCGTTTAACTTGAAATCCGCCGTCACCGTCGTCTCTTTCAGGGCTTGCGTCAAACCGCTGAAAAGCCCGCCACGGTCCGAAAGGTACTCGGCGCGTCCCGCCAGAGCAAAGACCGGTGTGAATTGATAACGCGCGTAGGCCGCGCCGCCCGTCACATGCGATGGCGGCGAGAACTCTTCTGCACGATTGACCACATAATCGAACTCTCCGGCAAACGTCAGCTTGTCAGTCACGTTGATCGTGGCGTAGGTGTCGAAGATGTGAAACCTCCCCTTCGGCGAAGGATTGATTATTCCAATCGAGAGCCCCGGCTGAGTCGGCAGCGTCGGGAAAGTAGGATTGAGGTTAGCAACAACGTCGCGCTGCTCGCGCCCGACATAATAGTTCACCTGCCAGCTCACGCGCTTCGCCGGAGTCAATATCAATGCGACGTGCTGCGACTTGAAACGGTTGAAGTCTTCGGACTGCTGCGCCCCGTTCATCAGGTGATACATCACCGCCAGCTTGTCGTTGATCGGATACCTGGCGCGGAATCCGAAATGATAAAAGGGCAGAAAGTTGAAAAAGTATGCCCGCGAGTAATTGTAGTTGTCCTTCGTGTAATTGGTCTCGTAGCCGAGGCTGCCCGCGAACTTGCCGAAGTCGACCGTCAGACCGTCGCCGACCGGCACTACATAAGTGCCATAAGCCTGCCAGACGGGGCGATAGACCTGAGGGCGAAGCTCATTGTTGGCGTTTCCCTGTACGGTCTCTGTCGCCTGCCCGTATTGAAGGTCGAGACGTAGCCCGAAGCGGCGGCCCGCTTCGACGTTCGGCGCCTGTTCTATGATGACCGCCGCCTGACTGAGGCTGAAGCTGTTGTGCGTCACGTCGTAAGCGCGCAGCAGGTTTATTCGGCCCGCCGGGTTGTTGAAGTTGTAGCTGTAATACCCGTCGACGGTCAGATTGATGGTCGTGTCGCGGAAAAAGTCGAGCACGCTCCGGTCTTCCTGGCTGACCTGATTCTGCGAAACGCCATTGCTGTTTGGCTTTGATGGCGCAGCCTCTGAAGCCTCATTCATTGCTGTTTGCTTCGCAGGCTCCGAAGGAGCGATGATACGAGTCCGAGATTCGATCTCGGCCAGCCTGCGCTCCAGCTTCTCGATGCGGTCGAGCAGCAGCCGCTCGCGCTCGGTCATCTCTGAGGGTGTGATTGAAGTGGTAGGCGCGGGAGTGCCCGGCGCAGCAGTCGCGCTCGCCTGTTTAGGCTTGATCTCGCTTGATTGTTGAGCGAGTGTTGCGGTTGAAAATAACGTGAGGGTCAGGATTGCCGTTATCGTGTACTTTGCGAGGGTAATCTTCATTAAGGGAATCTCCTGCGCGGCCGGGGTGTGACGCCCGTCACAGTGCCACCTGGATGATTGAGATTTGAGCAACAGATATGCCGGAGCGCCTGGCCTGAAACGGACGGAATCGTTTATCGGTAGTGAAATACTTTATATGCTCCTGTGCAAAAATCCGCTATGCCGATCCCTGAACTGGTGAAAACTCGCTTTCGGCTGCGCCGTCAGAAAAGTCTTCAGCCAGTCTCACGAACCTGCCGATTCTGATCGGGTGAAGGGACTTATTCCCGTGATGAATCGCGCAATGTATCGTGCAGATATCGTCCTCTTCCTTTATGCCAGCCTGTTCGACCGCTTTCTTGATCTCTGACCAGGTCACAGGATTCAACTCCTCGAATCACCACAGCCAGGCTTTCACAGGATCGACCTTCTATCGATCTGGCTTGAAGCAGCCACAAGCGGACTCCCCCTTTTCGGTGCCGCTCGTGAATCTGCCAAGCCGCTAACCTGGGCCGGTCTGATCGCTGGTGGCTTGCCGCGATCCAGGTCCTTCGAGCGCCGCCCATGCTTACGTCGAGGATTCTTCTTCTTCCCGACGATCAGGATGAAGTGACGTATCAGAAATAATGAGAACGTACCCATGAGAAAAAATGCGATTTGTAAAAGTAGTACTTTCATGATCTTTCACCCACCCTTTTCACTACCGACTCTAGCCGAAACCGCATAAGGAAGTCATAAAGAGGCCATAAAGAGTTCATAAGGCCCGCCCGGAAGATCGCGGGCGCGCTCGAAGATAGAGTATTAGCAAGTACAACCGCCGGCCTCTTCACGCGCTCTCTCCGAAAAATCTTCGACGAGCCTGACGAACCTGCTCAGTTTCAGGATGTGGAATCTCTTGGCCCCGGGCTGCGTCTCATACTGTATGGCTGAGATCTCATCCTCGTCATTTATGCCTGCCTGCTCGGCAGCTTTCTTAATCTCTGACTACTTCATAATCCTTACCTCCGTTACCTGCCAGGCCATTTGATTGCCGACATGATGGATACTAACTCCGGGGGGATAAGGAAGTAATAATCGGGGCATTAAATCTTCGTAAGGTTCCTATAAAAGGGTCATAAGCGGGAAGGGCGATGTCCTTATGGAGTATTTACGATCCATTTATGACTTCTTGATGCGCCGAGATTTAGAATTGCATGTCGGATAGAACTCATATTCGGAGGTAAGGGGCCATGAAACCTAACATGCCTAGACACATATATCCTGCATCTCCTCTGAAGGCGGCTTTTCGCAAAAGCCTGCGAGCGAAGCTGTTGCTCAGCTACGGGATCTTTGTGCTTGCGCTGGTCGGCTTCGGCGCGTGGAGCGCCTGGCGCATGCATGAGATGGGCAGCATTTCCAACCACATTATCAAAGACAACTACGATTCAGTCGTCGCCGCGCAGAACATGAAAGAGAGCCTCGAACGATTGGACTCCACCTCCTTGCTCATTCTTATCGGGGGCCGTGAGCAGTTTGCTCCGCAAATCGAGCAGTATCGCGGCAACTTTGACCGCGCCTTCGACGTGGCGCGCGGCAACATCACAGAGCCCGATGAGCCGCGAATCCTTGACGACATTCAGCGGGAACGCGACACGTATTATGCAGCCCTGGCTTCTTTTGATAGGTCGGAGCCATCTTCGGATCAAGACAGGTATACCGGCACGCTCGAGCCCGTATTCATTCGCGTGAAAGACAGCGTTGACGAGCTGCTGCGCGTTAATCAGCGAGCTATGCTCGCGAAATCCGATGCAGCCGCCGCAGTCGCCGGCAGGTGGTTTACGCAGATTCTTATAATCTCCGGTCTGCTGGCGATTGCCGGAGTCGGATTTGCCATCTGGCTTTCAGGCAGAATAGTGCGCCCGCTGCATAAGATATCCGCCGCCGCCGCGGAAATCGCCAAAGGTGATCTCAGCTCGCGAGTCCATGTCAGGCTCGAAGACGAGATAGGGATGCTCGCGCGCGAGTTCACTAAACCACTCTGCACTGAAAGTGCAGAGGTTTTCCTGGGACTGAAAGTCCTCTTACTCAAGTATGATGTTGTTATTCTCCCGATTGCTTCGATCTCGATGGTGTTCTAGATATTCTTGCACCATCTCTTCGGTTATGTT
>DASTET010000256.1:0-2405 GCA_035709445.1 Blastocatellia bacterium
TGATTCCATAATCGCCTCCCGGACTGTGTTCTGAAGATTATCCAAACAGTGTGCCAGGGGTAATGAGAGCGGTCAGACAGGCCGGTTCTCAAGATTATGGCCCATAATCCCTCATCAGCAGGCCCGGAGGGTGTCCGTAATCGGAAACGCATTTCCCAAAATCGAGAACTGCGCTCTGCCTGTCAATTCTGTCTGCCCGCAATATCAGGGAGGGGGCGAAACCGAAGCGGCGGGGCCGCAAGCTTTACGCCGCTCACATCCTTGCCGATAAGAAAATCTACGATAGCCTGCTGTACCGCAGGCTCGACAAGCATGCTCTCGTGGCCCGCGTTTTCGACCACGAGATGAGTGCTCTGCTTGAAGCTCTTTCGCACCTCGTCGGCTTGAAAGGGGGGAGTGTTGTTATCAAGCTCGCCGCTTATGAAAAGCGTTGGCACATCCGTTTCGATAGGCGAGCGGTACGCATCTCCGAGGTCCGGGTTGCTCAGGGCATGACCTACTTCAGGAAACGGGAAGTTCATAGCGTTATCCAGCAGAGCATCTTTCGATTCTCTCAGTATCTGCTCGTACCGGTCGCGCGTCGCCCCGCTGCTTGCGTCCATCATAAACGACATGATCGATACCCCGCCGCCGAACTGGTTGAATCGCTTCTCAACAAACTGCGCGAGTATTGAGTAGTCGCCTTTATCAATCGTGTAGATCAGGGCGGGAAAGACAGGAAGGTCGTTTGTGTCTCCGAGGTCCATCATCAGTATCACCTGAAAAGCGAACTTGCCCAGCTTTATATCTACAGGCTGTCGGGTCCTGCGGTCGGTGATACTAACGGTGATCGGCTCTTTTTCGAGCCGGTCGAGTATGCGCTTCAACGTGCCGAGCAGATCGGGCATCTTCGGCCCGAGGGCGGGGTCCCCGGCCACGAGCCTGGAAAGACGCTCAAGCGATCTCTGTGATGTTGAGGGGAGCTTAAAGGTATGATTCTGTCCTTCGGTTCCGACAAGCACGGCTCGGTTCAGGCGGCTCGCGTGACGGCGGATTGCCGATAGTGCGAGATGAGTGCCGTAGCTGAATCCTACAAGGTTCAGCTTTTCGGCTCCCAGAGCCCGTCTCAGGTCTTCGATGTCTTTTGCGCTCTCCACGCTGTTGTATGCGGCGATCTCTATGCCCTGGCTGCGAAAATGCTCGGCGGCCATTCGCGTTCGCTCGACAAGCACGCTCAGCGCTTTTTCCTTGCTCTCGAATGCGTCGAGCGGGAGCGAGGCGGGAGAGATTCGCGTGAGGTTCGGGCGCGAGAGGCCGACCCCTCGCTGATCGAGCAGTATCACGTCCCCGACCTCTCGAAGCTTCAAGAATATGTTCAGGTAGTCGGGCACTCGCGCAAGATTAATGGGGGACGAGCCCGGCCCGCCGTCAAGATAGACTACGGGCGGGCCAGGCTTCCGAGCGGTGCTTTTTAGTCTCACAAAGGCAAGCTCGATCAGCTTCGAGCCGGGCTTGCTCCGGTTCTCTTTGACGGTGAGCCGTCCGATCTCGGCCTCTATCGCCTTCCCGTTCGCCTCTATTTTATACGGAGCGAAGCTCAGCGCGCCTTCCCTGTTCTGAACGGCGACGGCGTTAGCGACTATGAGGAGCGCGCAGCCTAGTGCGGCGAGGTGCCGGAGACTATTCAGCATGTGACTCCTTTGAATCTCAAATTTGAGATTTGACATCATTCGTACCTGAGCGCGACGACCGGATCGACTTTTGCAGCGCGCCGCGCAGGGATGTAGCAGGCCGCAATTGCGACGATAGAGATCAGTACAGTTACTATTGCGAATGTGAGCGGATCTGTCGCGCTCACCTCGTAAAGCAGGCTCACCATCAGCCTCGTTAGCGCGATGCCTGCGACAAGTCCGACCGCCACGCCCGCAAGCGTCAGCATCAAACCCTGCTTTACTATCATGCGAATCACTTCGGGGCCTTTCGCGCCAAGCGCCATGCGGACGCCGATCTCGTGCGTGCGCTGGCTCACCGAATAAGCCATCACGCCATAGATGCCTATCATCGAAAGCAGCAGCGCAAGAACTGCGAATAGCCCCATCAACAGCGCGTAGGATCGCGTCTCAGCCGTCAGCTCTCTTACACGGTCGCTTATCGCGGCGATGTTATAGATCGCCGCCTCGGGATCGAGCCTCGAAATCTCGCCTCTTATCGCAGACATCGCGCTCGGTGCGCTCTGATTCGCGCGGGCGATTATATTCAGGCTTATGACCACCTCGCTCTGCAACAACGGGACATAGACGACCGGCTCGGCGGTCGGGTCCTGGCGAAGGTTGCGGAAACTTGCTTCAGCAACAACGCCCACGACGGTTATCCAGGGCTGCGTCGAATCTACGGGGCCGTACTTGAATCGCTTTCCGAGGGCGTCG
>DASTET010000257.1:0-4120 GCA_035709445.1 Blastocatellia bacterium
TTTAGAACGCTATAATAGGGTTACCGATCATACAGTACGCTATCGAGCATTGCTCCCTCAATCAGGTCGGATCTAGCCAGGACAGGAGAATAATCCCTTGTAAGGGGCGTCTTAGGAGTTAAACCGGCTTGGCTTGTCAATAAAGGTACCTGCCGTATAACCTCACAGAGCGAGAAGGAGAACAGGGTATCCTGCCACTGGCAGTTGCTGGTGGGATGTTTGTTGGAAAAGGAGCTATGGGAGAAACGAAAATCGCGAACCGAAGATTCCCGCATATCCCGATCTTAGATGTTAGCCCGCTGGTTCACCGAACCAGCGAACGGTATATGGTCGCCGCTCAGATTGCACAGGCATGCCGGGATTCAGGCTTCTTCTACATAGTCGGCCATTGTGTGGACGACCAATTGCAGTTGCGCCTGGAACGGCTAAGCAGACAGTTCTTCGCCGAGTATATTGCTGCCAAGCGCGAGATCAGCATGGATCGGGGCGGCAGGGCCTGGCGCGGCTACTTTCCCGTAGGCGGTGAGCTGACATCGGGAAAGCCGGATATAAAAGAAGGTATATACTTCGGCGCCGAGCTAGACCCTGAACACCCGATGGTGAAAGCTGGCGTTCCATTGCACGGCCCTAACCTGTTCCCGCTTAATATCCCGCTCTTTCGCGAGACGGTGCTGGACTACATGGCGGCAATGACCGAGCTAGGTCATAATCTGATGGCCGGTATTGCCCTGAGTCTAGGTCTGGATGAGTCATACTTCTATGACCACTACACTTCGGACCCGCTGACGCTGTTTCGCATCTTCAACTATCCGCCCAGTACATCAGCAACCGGCCTGGAAGGGGAGTGGGGCGTAGGTGAGCACACCGACTACGGCCTGCTTACGATCCTCAAACAGGATGATTCGGGCGGGTTGCAGGTGAAGTCGAAGTCCGGCTGGGTGGATGCCGTGCCCGTGCCTGGCTCGTTTGTGTGCAACATCGGCGATATGCTGGAACGGATGACGGGAGGGCTGTACATATCCACGCCTCACCGCGTCGAGAATCGTTCGGGGCGTGATCGGCTCTCGTTCCCGTTCTTCTTTGATCCCAATTTCAATGCCGAGGTGCGAGCTATAGAAGGCATAAATACAGTAATCGAAGGCGACGATAAGCAGGGGCGATGGGACGGGTCGAGCGTTCATGAGTTTCAGGGTACGTATGGCGAGTACCTGTTGAATAAAGTATCGAAAGTTTTTCCATCGTTGCAGCGGAAGGTGCTGTAGGAAGAGCCTGGCGTTCTAGCTGTGCCGGATTTGTGCCAACAACAAGCCCCAACCAGGGGATAATCACGATGTGGCAGCCTCATTCATAGACGAGATGCAATTCTTTCTGCTGCTTCCTTTGAGGAGATGACCGGGTAGACCTCGAATTCAACAATATCACTCCATCTGGCTATCCATTCGTTAAGATACTTCCGATCATCTGCTTCCATGAGTTGAAAGCATAGATTGAGTCTCTCATCGACCCAGCTTGACAGATATTGCAACCCTTCTGGAGCGAGGCGACCGTGATCTCGAAACCGTCGATAGACCGGGACAGGGTCCTGATTCTTGAAATGCTCAATGACCATGTAAAGCAAAGCGGATCCTCCGGATGGCGTTTATCGCTTACAGATATTAGCGCGCGAGTTATAGGAAGCGCCTGCACGCGCACCGTAAGGTGCTCTGCTGGTTTTGCCGCGATATCAAAGTCGAGAAAGCCATTGTTTGTACCGTTCTCTTGTTGTATTCAACCAGGTCTTGAAGCTGTTCCTGTCAGGTGAAGCATTCTGATCTTTCTCGAATCGATCGATGGCATCAAGTAATTGCTTCTTAATACTATGCAGTGTTACCTGAAATCTGACTCTGAGCGCGCTTCTTTCAGAACTTTCTACACTAGAAATCCCTTTTAACAATTCATCCACAACTTTCATCTCGACGTCCTCCTTCAGGGATGACACCTGTTGCCGGAGTCTACCTAATGTAGGAGTATCTGCGTCGCTCGATTCTACGGTATTGTCCAATAAGCTCACCACGTCGGTAAGCTGCATCTTCTGACCAATAACGCGCGCTATGATATGGGCTGCGTTCCTGGGGTCGCCTTCAAAAGTCCCATCATCAAACACGGCAGTGCCAATCAGGATGGTTTGTCCTTGCGGTGAATCCGGCATATAGCCCTGTCGTGTCATTGTCGCCTGCTTTACGCCAGGTACATTAGTCTGAAAAATCGCGCCCGCCTTAATCAGAGGATGGCCTTCTTTACCCATAGGCTGACTCATTAATCGCTTCTCCTCACCCACATGGACATCGATTTGTAGTGCTACGAGATTCTTGCTGGAACGATTTCCCAACGACAGCCTGTAGGAGGGAAGGGTGGAATTATTTGTCTCAATGCCTGTTACTTCAATAGAGTCGGCCTTATTTACTACTTCGGGCGGGCGCGGGAGGAGGGCGGGCGGTCTGATTAGAGTGATCTCGATGGGCTCAACACCGAACCGCGCCAACTCATCTACTCTTATACTTTGAGCTTCGCGTAAACGGAAGGTTGCAACATGCTCTTCCTTGTCGTGAAACCTGGCGCCAAGAAAGACCGACACCTGTACTCTAACAATGTCACCTTCCTTTTCCTTTACGGAAATAATGTTCACCGCCCTAACTGCTAGCGAAGGGTCCACAGGCTGCGATGAGGCTACACGCCGGAACCGCGCAAACCAGCTCCCTTTTGGCTGTGAGTCGGGGCCCGGCACGGGCATATAGGCCGGGGGCATGCCTTTATAATAGAGGACTTCTAACGCTAGTCCCGTCGGCTCAGAACCATTCTGCTTCTGCTGAGCTTCACTGCTTGCAAAACAGAAGAGAACAAGTAAAAGGGAGTTGAGTATTATAGGCCGAAAGATGTTCATACAGTTTCTCCATAGCGGAAAGTCTGATCAACAGAACTGATTCTGGGCGTAGCTTTTTTGCCGGCGCTCGGAATTAGTCATGTTTTGTAGCGACCGATTATCCTCTCATCGGATCAAAAACCGTTCCGTGTGGACAAGCCTGTTGTCGGCCCTTATCTCCAGTCTGTAGAGGCCGGCGGGCCAATCGTTATCCGGCTTCTTCAGCGAGAAGAATACCACAGGCTCAGCCCCCAGTCTTACTTCCGCCGAATCTATCTCGTAATCCGGCCGCACTTCTTCAACATTCTCGGCTATCCACGTCCCTTTATAGACCGTTGCCTTTGACCCTTTCCTCGGGAAGTGATACTTCAACACCGGAGTTGTAACGCCGAATTCAAATCCTTCCGGTGTCAAAGGTCTCGTCGTCTGACCGGTTGCTGTGCCGTGGTCCGAGAGCCACATCCCTGCGGCGCCAAGTATTAATCCTGCAAGTAGGATTGCCAGGCTGTAATGTCGTTTGCGATTGTCCAATATATCTCCTTTCAAAAGACATCAGCATAAGGACAGTTTAACTATCGGTCTTCCGCCACCGTCCGCACTTCTGCTCGTCGCAGTCGTGTGGGTAGTACGCCTGCACGAGCTGATCCGCCGCCTTCTGTGCTTCCTTAAGGTTCCAGCGATAAAACTGTATGGGGCGGCGGTTCCCATCCGCAGGCTCACGCACTCGAACCAAAAACCGCCCGCCTTCGGGGATTGCCAAAGCGGTGATTGTCTCATCTAAATGGAAACGGCGCCATTCGCTCATATCATTGTCTCCCATTTAGTTCAGAGTGAGTCAGTATAAACCCGATGATAAGGCAAAATCGAACGATACAATCCTCTTGCCAACCCTGTAATCCTGCCCGCAGGGCCATTCGGTTCTCGGGTGAGACAGAGGATTGATCTCCTCCGCGTCCTCTGCGGTTATTTCGACTTTGATCGCCAGTGATCCCCATTTTAGAGCGAGAACTGAATCGATCCGGGGCATCAAAATTGCAGCTTATAATTATTGACAGGCGTAAGCAGCCGAATCTTGAGATGAGAGGTAACCGGTCTTATGGATAATAAAGATGTGACCCCGGACCCCCCGCGCTCTGACGCAGATGAGATGAGCGAGGCTGAAATAGATGCTACCTTGATGGACACGTTCCCCGCGAGCGACCCGCCGTCGTGGACGCTCGG
>DASTET010000258.1:0-3011 GCA_035709445.1 Blastocatellia bacterium
CATCAAGGTGGTCGCCGATAACACCACGCGGCAGGCCGAGCTGATGAGCGGGTCGGTCGATCTGGCTTACAATTCGGGGTTCGACCCCGAAACCATACGCGCCCTCAACGGGCGGCGGGGGATACAGGTAGTCATAAGAGAGGGCGCAAACGTAGATTACCTCGGCCTCAACCTGACATCCTCTTCGATGCTCGCCAATCAAAGAGTCCGCCAGGCCATAGCATACGCTATAAACAGACAGGTGATCATTCACCGCCTGCTCAGAGACCAGGCCCGCGAAGCGAACGCCATACTCCCGCCCGAGCACTGGGCCTACAACGCGGGCGTGACCCAGTACGGGCACGATACGGAGCGGGCTAAACAGTTGCTCGACGAGGCCGGGTTTGCGGACCCGGACGGCGACGGGCCGCAGCCGCGTCTCACGATCACGCTTACGACGGCGACCACGCAGATTTCGCGCAATATCGCCTCGATCATTCAAAATCAGCTCCGACAGGCGGGCATACAGGTGGAGCTTCAATCGCTCGAGCTTGCGACATTGCTCGACAGGATAAACAAAGCGCAGTTCGATATGTATTACCTGCGCGCCATCGGATTCAATCAATTGACCGATGTCTTCCAGTTCGTCTATCACAGCCGCTACCAGAACCCTGAGTTCAACGAAGCGATTGCGCGGCTGCGCCCGATCTCAGACCCTTTGGCGATGCGGCCGCTGTTTGAAAGCCTCGCCAAGATACTTGCCCGGCGCGAGTACTGCCCGAGCCCGGAAGTCGACCGGCTGGCCCGGCAGGCGGCTTCGGCAGGCGATGCATCCACGAGAAAACAGCTTTACCTTCAGATAGCCGCGCTGCTTACGGACCGTGGCGGCCAGAACCGCATGCGCTATTGCAACCAGCAGGTCGATCAGTGGATAGTTGAGGCCGAGCGGACGAATGATCGCGCCGAAAAGATAAGGATATATTCCGATATACAGAAGACGGTCTCCGAAGAGCTGCCCCAGATATACCTCTGGTATCCTGCGAACGTGCTCGTGGCAAGCGAGCGGGTCCGCAATATCGAGATAGAGCCTTCAGGCTCGTGGTACTTCATCAGCAAGCTCGCGCTCGAAGAGGAGATTTGAAATCTCAGATTCGAGATTTCAAATTTGAAAATTGCGTTTGCCCTTTGCCCGTCTCTTGAAGATAATCCCACTACCGCATATTCGCAGTCTAAACGATCAGCATTCCTTGGAGGAATAAAGTATGTTAAGCACGATGCAAGACCGGCCATTGACTATAAACTCGATATACGAGCACGGCAGGAGAATATTCTGCGACAGCGAGGTGATAACTTTTCAGGGCGACAGCTCGCGGCGCGCAAGCTACCGCGAAGTAGCCGACCGGGCCGAGAGGCTTGCGGGCGCCCTCAGCCGCCTCGGCATACGGCCGGGCGACCGCGTCGGCACCTTCTGCTGGAACAATCAGGAGCACCTTGAGAGCTATCTTGCGATCCCCTGCATGGGCGCGGTCCTGCACACGCTCAACCTGCGGCTGTTTCCGGACCAGTTGACCTACATCATCAACCATGCCGAAGACCGTTTAATCATCGTCGACGATTCGCTCGTGCCGCTTCTCGCCCGCGTGGCTGCGGACCTCAAGACGGTCGAGCGGTTCATAGTAGTAGGCGGCGGCGACGCGACACCGCTCGGCGACGTTCTCAGATACGAAGAGCTCATCGCCGCCGAGGGACCGGACTTCGACTGGCCGGATATCGATGAGCGGGCGGCGGCGGCGATGTGTTATACGAGCGGGACGACGGGCAACCCTAAGGGGGTCGTCTACTCACATCGCTCGACGTTTCTGCACTCGCTGGCCATCTGTTCGGGCGCGGTCTTCGCGCTCACAGAGATGGACCGGATACTCCCGATCGTGCCTATGTTTCATGCGAATGCGTGGGGTCTGCCCTATGCCGGATGGCTTGCCGGTTCGGATTTCGTAATGCCATCGCGCTTTCTACAGGCCGAGCCGCTTTGCAAGCTGATAGCCGCCGAGCGGCCTACATTCTCAGGCGCGGTCCCCGCGATCTGGAACGACATATTGCGCTATGCCGAGACAAACCCGGTAGACTTCTCGTCTATCCGCATGATCGCCTGCGGCGGGTCGGCGGTGCCGCGCACGCTGATGGAGCGTTTCGAGCAGCACCACAACGTGCGGATCATACAGGCGTGGGGGATGACCGAGACAAGCCCGCTTGCGGCCGTTGCGCGTCCTCCCAAGGGGGCGAAACCCGAAGAGGAGATGGATTGGAGATCCAGGACGGGCCGTGTCGTCCACGGCGTCGAGCTGCGGGTAACGGACGGAGACAAGGTTGTGCCTCGCGACGGCAAGTCGGTGGGCGAGATCGAAGTCCGCGGGCCGTGGATCACGGCGGCTTATTACGGAGACGAGACGCCGGAGAAGTTCCACGACGGCTGGCTCAGAACGGGCGACGTCGGCACGATAGACGAGAAGGGGTTCATCCAGATCACCGACCGCGCCAAGGATGTCATCAAATCGGGCGGCGAGTGGATATCGACCGTGGAGCTGGAAAACGCCATAATGGCGCACCCGGAGGTCATAGAGGCCGCTGTCATAGGCGTGCCGGACGAGAGATGGGACGAGCGCCCGCTGGCCTGCGTCGTTTTGAAGGAAGGCACGGGGACGACAGTCGAACAGATTCGCTCGTTCCTCGCCGACCGAGTGGCGAAATGGTGGATACCCGAACGCTGGTCTTTTATAAAGGAAGTCCCGAAGACGAGCGTCGGCAAGTTCGACAAGAAAGTGCTGCGCGCCCGCCGCGAGCAGGGCGAGATCGAGGTCATCGAAGCAGGATCGCATCAGGGGTCAGGGGTCGGGGGTCAGGGATTTAGTTCGGAGTCCGCACTCGATTGCCGATGCGATTGCTGATAGGAGGAATGTCTATGAGACTGGTTCATGTATCTATGGTGCTGGCGATCATCTTTGCCCTTTCTCCTTCATCTCAAAGGCCCGCCC
>DASTET010000259.1:0-2924 GCA_035709445.1 Blastocatellia bacterium
AGCAGGACGCGCTAGACTCGCTAGACTGTTATTGGAGTTTTGCTTTAACTAGCTCGCTGAGCGTCTTGCCGTCAACAGTCCTGCCTTCGAGGCGTGCGCGCGCGGCCTTCATGACTGCGCCCATCTCTTTCATAGAGCTTGCGCCTGTCTCTCTTATGGCTTCTTCGATAGCGGTGAGCATATCCGACTGGCTCGCAGCGGCGGGCAGATAAGATTCTATTATGAGGGCTTCGTTCTCTTCTTTTACGGCGAGGTCCTCGCGACCGGCTGCGCGGTACTGCTCTGCGGCGTCGCGGCGCTGTTTGAGCAGGGTGCCCAAAACACGCATAGCTTCCTGATCGTCGACGGCTCCCGGAAGCTCCGTCTCGCGCAGCTTGAGCGCGGTCTTGACCATTCGAAGCGCGCTCAGACGCTCGGCCTCTTTAGCCTTCATCGCTTCGGTTATATCTCGATTGATCTGGTCGACTATTGGCATTGAGCACCTCCCTTGACGCGCCAGACGCGCCAGATGCGCCAGACGCGCTAGACTCTTCTGTTGATGAGGCTTGCGACGAAACCGGCCCCGAAGCCGTTATCGATATTGACTACGGTGACGTTTGACGAGCATGAGTTGAGCATTCCTAAGAGAGCGGCAAGCCCGCCGAATGATGCGCCGTAGCCGACGCTTGTCGGAACGGCGATGACCGGCACCGATACCAGCCCGCCGACGACCGAAGGGAGCGCGCCTTCCATCCCCGCGACAACTATTATCACGCGGGCCGAGTCGAACTCCTGCCGCGCTCCGAATAACCGGTGAATCCCTGCAACCCCTACGTCATAAATGCGGGCGACGTGATTGCCCATAGCCGCAGCCGTGACCGCAGCCTCTTCAGCCACCGGAATATCGGATGTGCCCGCCGATATGACGGCTATCTGTCCCGCGCCGCGCTCCGTGCGGTCTCTTACAACGGTTATCATTCTCGCGTCCGGGTGAAAGCGAGCGTCGGGCGCTATCTTTGATACCTGGTCGAAGACCTCCTCGGTCGTTCGAGAGATGAGCAGGTTCGAGCTGTGGGCGAGTATCCGCTCTGCGATCTTGAGTATCTGCTCTACGGACTTGCCCTGGCCCAGTATCACTTCGGGGAACCCCAGCCGCATCTCCCGGTGGTGGTCGATGCGCGCGAACTCGATGTCTTCATAAGGCAGGTGCGACAGCCTGTCGGCAGCCTCATCCGCATCGAGGCGGCCCTGTTGCACCTGCTCTATAAGCTTCTTTATCCGGTCTCTTGTCACGCCAGGATTCTAGCACAGGAGGCGGCTCGGAGCCGATTCTTGACAATCGAGCTTTTGCGCGGTTAGACTCAAGCCAACTGCAATTATAGATGTTCATAAGGTCTTATTCGCTGCGCTCTTCACTTGATGGAGCGTTTTAGTAGCAACGATCCGGGGCGTCCGTAGCCCGTTTTTTCAACAGCAATCCTTACAGCCCGTCCCCAGGGGCAGGAGGGAAAGACGATGAAAACCCTCGGCTCGATACTCAAGAATTACAAAGAGCTTTACGCGGTGCCTGCCGATACTACGGTACACGATGCGGCGGTCTATATGGCCGACCGAAACATCGGCGCGGTTACCGTCGTTGATGGCGACCGCGTGGTCGGCCTCTTCTCCGAGCGCGATCTGATGAAGAAAGTTGTCGCCGCCGGTCACGACGCGAACACGATGAGGGTCGGCGAGGTGATGACGACCGAGCTTACGACCGCCGGCCCCGACGAGAGCTACGAAGACGCGATAAGCAAGATGCATCAGGCCCGCTGCCGCCATATCCCTATTCTGGAAAACAACAAGCTGCTCGGACTGGTATCGCTCAGAGACCTGCTCGAAGTCGATGTCGATGAGAAGGCCGAAGAGATTCGATTGCTCAACACTTATATCAATTATGTGCCGCCAGGGCTTTGAGATCAGGAGGTGTGGATGGACCTGGAACGACAAGCCAAATTCAAAATCCCGCGTGTCCCTGTCCCCAAACAAGAGGCTGAATCGAGAGTCCAAAACTGGAACGAAGTCTTTTTCGGTTACACACCCGAAGGCGCTATAGTCGAAGCGGCCCGCTGTCTGCAATGCGAGCATCATCCCTGCACCATCGCCTGCCCGGTGGGAAACGACATCCCCGGCGCGCTCTGGCTCATAGAGCACGGCGACTTCATCGGCGCAGCCAACATGTTCCGCGAGACCAATAACGAGCCTGAAATCTGCGGGCGCATATGCCCGCAGGAGAAGCTCTGCGAGGGCGCATGCGTCGTGGGCTATAAGTACCCGCCCGTCTATATAGGCAAGCTTGAGATGTTCTGCACCGATTACCAGCGCAAGACCGAAGGGTTCCCCCGGCGGGAGAAGCTCGCGGCTACCGGAATGCGCGCGGCCATCGTGGGAGCGGGGCCGGCAGGGCTCACGGTCGCCGAAGAGCTGACCGTCCTCGGCCACGAGTGCGTTGTATTCGACGCGTGGCCGAAACCGGGCGGGCTCCTGATTTACGGCATCCCCAATTTCAAGCTAGAAAAACAGATCGTCTATGATTACCTCGATCATCTCGAAGAGATGGGGATCAAGTTCATATGCAATGTCCGGGTGGGCGCCGGGTTTACCCTGGACGATCTGCTCGATCGCGAAGGATTCGACGCGGTATTTCTCGGCCACGGCGCGCCCATAGGCGGCAAGATCGAGATACCCGGCGAAGACCTTATAAACGTCTATCAGGCTACGGAGTACCTGGTAAGAGGCAACCTGCCCTTTGAAGACCTGCCCGAACACCTGCGCGAGCGCCCGCACGTCGGGCGGCACACGGTCGTGGTCGGCGGCGGCGACACATCTATGGACTGCGTGCGGACCGCTCGAAGGCTCGCCCCCGATTCTCAGGTCACGCTCGTCTATCGCCGCACAGAGGCCGA
>DASTET010000260.1:0-2885 GCA_035709445.1 Blastocatellia bacterium
ACCGCCCGGTCATCCTTGCCTATGTCGATTCGCAGATCGGCATACATCGATGACAGCGGGCGATAGCGGAGCTGAACGTTGAGCGGCGAAAAGCTGCGCTCGCGGCCTCCGAATGTAAAGCCTGAGAGGGTATTGATGGGATAGAACTGATTTCGGCGGCCTTCAACCAGAGCGCCGCCGAAATCGCGATCAAAGAAATATTTCTGAGCAACCTTGATCGTCAGCAACTCATGTGGCTGAGCGGGCGAGTCTTCGTTGCCGGGCTCAAGGCTTGTCTCATCCGATTCTTCCGTATCGGTGTCGCGCGGCGGGCGAAGAGGCTGCTTTTGGCCCAGCTCGGCCTGCTCTCCCGTCTCAAGCCTTGTTTTCTTCTTATCCACATCACCGGAAGCCGGTGTCTGCGGGCGAGCTTCGCCCGCTTCAGAGGTCGGCTCTTTGCTGTCATCTTTTTTCTTCCGGCCGCCTCTTTCCGGTCGCACCGTATCCATCGAGTCGGGCTGATCGGCACGGCGACGGTTGCGCCTGCGCGGGAGCCGCGAGGTGTGGCGCGTTGTGAAGAAACGGTTGACTATCGAATACTCGAACTCGTTTGTGTTTGCTATGGCGTCGGTTTCGTCAAAGAGGAGGATCTCGTCGAACTCGCTGCCGATACCTTTTATCAAGCGATAGGTTATATAAGGCTCGACGAGGTGTTTGAAGCGGCGCGAGCCGTCATCATTCAAAAAATCCCTCTCGACAGCGGGCGGGCGTATATCGACTTCAAGCTCGGCGTAGCGGCGCGAGATGTTTTCTGAGATCACCTGATCGAACGCACTGCGGTCGAACAGCTCGATATCCGGGTCGAAGACAGGGCTCGACGGGTTGAGACGCGGGTCGGACGGCGTGAGCGCAAACCGCTCGGGGGTGAATGCGGGGACGTCCGGATCGATGCTGCTGCTGTAAAACGTCTCGCGCAGGCTCAGGCTGGGAGTGACGGCGATTCCTGCAAAGGTCGCAAGCGGCACCGTGACCCTGGGCTCGAAGTCGAATCGCTGGACCGTCGCCGGGGTGACAAGGACTGTGCCTCCCTCGGCTGCGCTCTCTTCGCGCTTGAGCGCGCCCACGCTCGAATCGAAGGAGAAATAGATCGGGAGGCTCTCGATGATACGCTTTGGATAAAAGGTCAGATCGACGGCGGGCGCCCGGCGAATCTTGACATCGAAATCGGTCCCTGCGCCGGGGAGCGATTCGTCAGGCGAATCGAGATTCGGCCTGAAGAGCCGCGTCGTCTCGATGGACGCGAGCAGATTGAAGCTGACGTTTCCCGTGTTGTTGTTCGCGTAAAAGGTCGATTCGCGGCGAGGATCGATCACCTGGCTTATATCGTCAGAGAACGCCTGCCGAAACCGCAGGCTCGTAACCAGCGAGACATTTCCGACCGCAAGCCAGCCGTGAGGCAGGTATTGCACCCCTTCCCCGACGAACGCGGTCCCGCCCTGATTCTCGCCCTCTTCGCCAAAGAGCCGGTCTTTGACCGTAAAGACTCCGAGCCTCATGAAAGATCTCTCGTCGGTCTGCGCGCGAAACTCCGCGCCAAAGCCGAGCCCGCGCGCGGTGTATAGGTCGTTTCGGAATGTGATGTCGGCGGATTGCCCGAGCGTCTGGTAGTAAGCGGTCTTTATCGTGCGCCCCTTTTGATTCGAGCTTCCCGTGGTTGGAATCAGAAAGCCGCTTTTGCGTTCGGTCTTCGTCACCGGTATCCAGGCATAAGGCAGAACAAATACGGGGAGCGTCTTTACGCGAAAGACCGAGTTATGAAGCTTGAGCCGGTCGTCTACTTCCAGCTCGGCGCGGCGCGCGCTGAAGCTCCATTTCGGTATCGCGTCCTCGCAAGCCGTCACCGTCGCGTTGGTCAGCTCGTAAGTGTCCGGCCCGGTCTTCTCTATCCGCTCGGCATTGAAGTACAGGTATTCGCCGGTCTGAGTCCGGTTAGTAAATCCGGTCGTATCCCAGAAGACTCCGCGCCGCGAGTTCCAGTTGATCTCGGCCCTCCTGGCTGTTACCCGCTGGTCCGTGCCTTCGTCAAAGATAACGTTGCCCTCGGCTATCATATCGCCGGTCGCGCTGTTGAAGGAGACGCGGTCGGCCTGAAGCCGGATATCGCCCAGGATCGCGTTCACATACCCTTCAAAGATCAGCAGGTCGCCGTTTTTTGACTGGCTGTCGGCGACGATAGAGACCTCTTCAGCGTTAGAAGAGGTGGCGGCGGTTGCGCCCTCTTCGGCAGGCTGAGTTATACCGCCGCTTGCGCCGCTTCTTCGAGCGCGCTTCCTCTCTCTCTTTTCCTGCTTATCGGTTTTCTGTGCGGGCGGTGAAAAGGCGAGCGCCGTGTCTGCGATCAGGGTTGTTAGAAGCAAAGCGCAAAGCGCGATACGTAAAGAGTCTGAAAAACGAACCATCCGGTTGAAAACCCTCCGCCTCCCCATCGCACAGGTAATGGCGATGGTAGCACGCGGAAAAAGAAGAAGCCAGAAGTCGGGAGCCAGAAGCCAGAATCTCTCGTATAATCTCTCAATTGAAGCCGGGTGAAAGGAGTCAGGGGGCGGTCTCGAATATCTTCTGGTTTCCGGCTCCTGACTTCTGGCTTCTGAGAGGCCGATGTTGTATCCTTTAGCGTAGCGGTTGAGAGCAGGCGATCAGACAATGTATGACCTCTTGATTGTAGGCAGTGGCCCGTCGGGTCTGGCAGCGGCATATTCTGCTAAGAGACACGGGCTTGACTATTTGGTTATCGAGCGCGGGGTAATAGCCAACACGATTTATAATTACCCCATCGCCAAGCCGCTCTTTTCTACATCCGATGAGGTCGAGCTTGAACAGGGAGCGTTGCCCCGCGCTTCGAAGCC
>DASTET010000261.1:0-5179 GCA_035709445.1 Blastocatellia bacterium
CGAAATAGAGATCGGCTATGCGGAGCCGAATGCGGCGGCGCTCTCTTTCGTCTGCCGGGTTGAGGCTCTCGTACTCGAAGATCGCTTCAAAAGACCGCCCAAGCTCGGCGAGCACCTCGGCAAGACGCTCGCGCGCAACCATCGAGTTTGCGCCCGCCGGGTCCTGGCTGAGCACCTCTTTGTAATGCGCGCGCGCCTGCTCGTAGCTCTTCAGGTTGAGGTAGTAAATATTTGCAAGCTGGAACCGCGCTTCGAGAGATTTCTCGCCTCCGGGGTTGAGACTTAGATATTGCTCGTACTCCTCGGCGGCTACTTTATAATCGCCCGAATCCCATGCCTCGGTCGCGGCGTGAAGCGATTGCTCGTTGCTGCGCTGGCAGGCCGCGCCCGAAAGCATAAATACCATGACCCCCAGACAGATAACAGCCCTCAAAAGATGCGTTTTCATCTATGTCCAATTCGGATCAGAATACGAAAGACCGGACAGGATTAACATGTTAATCCTGTCCATCTCCTACCTCAGGCCGCGGCGTTTTCGGTCGCATCCACCTGTCGCTCGATAAGGGATGCCGACGAGACCACGTCGCCGTCCGACGTGTCTATCAGCTTCACGCCCTGTGTCGAGCGGCCCGACACCCGTATGCTCTTCGCATCGACCCTGATGAGCTTGCCCTGACTCGTTATGATGAGCACCTGGCTCTCATCGCTTACGGGAAGGACCGCCACAACAAGCCCGTTGCGGTCGCTCGTCTTCATGTTGATGACGCCTTTGCCGCCACGCGACTGGAAGCGGTACTCTTCCAGTCGTGTGCGCTTGCCGAACCCGTTTTCGGATATCGAGAGCATCTCCACGTCATCGGTCACCGCCGCAACGCTGATGACGTAGTCGCCTTTACCGAGCGTTATGCCGCGCACGCCGTAAGCCGGTCGCCCCATCGAGCGGACGTCCGATTCGTTGAAGCATATAGCCATGCCTTCATGGGTTGCGAGGAATATCTTCTTCTTGCCGTCGGTCAGCTCTACTGCGATCAGCTCATCGCCTTTGTCTATCCCTATGGCGATGATGCCGCTCTGCCGTATGTTGGCAAACTCTGAAAGCTCCGTCTTCTTGATGGTGCCCTGGCGGGTCGCCATCACAACGTATCTGCCTTCATCAAAGCTTCGCACGGGTATGATGCCTGCGACCTTCTCGCCCGAAGGCATGCCGACGAGGTTGACTATCGCTTTGCCGCGCCCCGCCGCGCCGGAGTCGGGTATCTCGTGGACCTTGAGCTTGTAGACCTGGCCGTTGCTCGTAAATATCATCACGTAGCTGTGGGTCGAGGCCACGAACAGGTGGTCGACGACGTCTTCGGTCTTGAGCGAGGCCCCCTTTCGCCCGGTCCCGCCTCGCCGCTGAGCGCGATAGACCGAGACCGGCGTCCGCTTGATGTAGCCGGAATGCGTCACTGTTATGGCAACGTCTTCGTCGGCGATCAGGTCTTCAAGCGACAGCTCCGCGCCCGCTTCGACTATCTCGGTGCGACGCTCTTCGCCGTACTCGCGCTGGACCTCGCGCAGCTCCTTGACGATCAGGTTGCGCAGCACCGATTCGTTTTCGAGTATCTCCTGAAGCTCGGCTATGCGCTGGATGATCTCTTTGTACTCCTCGACGATCTTCTGGCGCTCAAGCCCTGTGAGACGCTGTAACTGCATCTCGAGGATGGCGCGGGCCTGCGGCTCAGAGAACTTGAACCTGAGCATCAGCGCCTCACGCGCCTCCTGCGTGCCGCGCGCCTTGCGTATAAGCTCGATCACCGCGTCGAGATGATCGAGCGCCTTCTTTAGCCCTTCGAGTATGTGGGCGCGCGCCTCGGCCTTCCTCAGCTCGAACCGCGTCCGGCGCAGCACCACTTCGCGGCGATGATCTATGAAGATATTGAGCGTGTCGATGAGCGTAAGCTCGCGGGGCTGCCCGTTTACTATCGCCAGGTTTATCACCCCGAACGTCTGCTGCATGGGGGTCAGCTTGTAGAGGTTGTTGAGGACTATGTCGGGTATGGCATCGCGCTTCAGCTCTATGACTATGCGCATGCCTTCGCGGTCGCTCTCGTCGCGAAGGTCCGAGATGCCTTCGATCTTCTTGTCGTTTATCAGGTCGGCTATGCGCTCGATCAGCTTGGCCTTGTTTATCTGATAAGGTATCTCGGTGACTACTATCGCCATGCGCTCAGCCGAGCGGCCAGCCCGGTCTATGGCGACGCGCGCGCGCATTACGAGGCTGCCGCGCCCGGTCTCGTAGGCCTGCTGTATGCCCTCGCGACCGTAGATGAAACCGCCGGTAGGGAAGTCGGGGCCGGGCAGCATTCCCATCAGTGTCTTGAGCCGCGCGTTCGGGTTTTGAATAAGGTAGATAGTCGCTTCGACGACCTCGCTCAGGTTGTGCGGCGGGATGTTTGTTGCCATACCGACAGCGATGCCGCCCGAACCGTTTACAAGGAGGTTCGGGAAACGGGTCGGAAGGACCACGGGCTCGACGCGCGACTCGTCATAGTTCGGCACAAAATCGACCGTGTCTTTGTCTATGTCGGCGAGCATCTCGGTTGCTATCCGCGTCAGCCGGGCTTCGGTGTAGCGGTAGGCTGCCGCGGCATCCCCGTCGACGCTGCCAAAGTTGCCCTGCCCGTGTACGAGCGGGTAGCGCAGCGAAAAATCCTGCGCCATGCGCACAAGCGCGTCATAGACTGCCGAGTCGCCGTGCGGATGATACTTTCCAAGGACGTCTCCGACGACAGTGGCCGATTTCTTGAAAGGCTTGCCGGGACCAAGCCCCAGCTCGTGCATCGCGTATAGTATTCGCCGGTGCACCGGCTTGAGCCCGTCGCGCGCGTCCGGGAGCGCGCGGCCTATGATTACGCTCATGGCGTAGTCGAGATAACTACGCTTCATCTCCTCTTCGATATTGACCGGTATCTTCTGTAGTGCTTCTGCCATTCTGATTGCTCTCTTTTCTATATCGTCCTGCTCATTGAGGGGGTCTCTTGTCGCCGAGGCGACAGCCATAAACGATCCTGGGTTTCTCCTCGCCAGCACCCGCCCCCGGCTACGCATCTGAGCGCACTCGTGATCGGGCCAGCCGTAACGTCCGGCCTCATTAGCGCCTCAAGTGTTGGACAACTGGTAACCGCGCGAGTAGTTTTTTTAGCCTTTTAAGCAAGTGTAATTTTACAGGATCGAGGAGAGTTTTTCAAAGCCAAAATCGGCCCAAACTGTCAGAAAAATCAGCGATTTACAGTGTTTTCGAGATCACGCCCCTCGAAGCCCCGCCCGGCGCTTTCAAAAGAGGGGAGCCAGCCCCTGGGCCGTCTTGTGCTTTAACATCGGATCGGAGATTCGTAAAATAGTTTGCGCCTGTTTAACACAAATCAACAAATCATCTGTCGTTAAAATTTCTTCAAGAGGTGATTGTCATGTCGATAAACGAAGAGAGACTCAACCAGTTCATGCAAAGAGCAGTAAGCGATCTTGGAGCATCCTTTCATGCCGCGATGGTCGTGATCGGCGAAAGCTCGGCCTCTATAAAGCGATGGCCGAAGCCGGGCCGCTCACGCCTGCTCAGCTTGCCGAGCGCACGGGCACCGTCGAGCGCTACGTGCGCGAATGGCTCTCCTCGCAAGCTGCCGGAGGGTACGTTACTTATGATCCTCAATCAGGCTCCTACAGCCTTTCAGAAGAACAGGCGTTCGCGCTGGCCGACGAGTCGAGCCCGGCGTATTTGCCGGGCGGCTTTCTAATAGCCGTCTCTGCGATCAAGGCCGAGCCGAAGATCGCAGAGGCGTTCCGCACCGGCGCGGGGCTCGGCTGGCACGAGCACGACCCCGGTCTGTTTCAAGGGACCGAGCGGTTCTTCAGACCCAACTACGCATCCAATCTTGTAAGCTCGTGGATTCCCGCGCTCGACGGCGTAGAAGCAAAGCTGCGCCGGAGCGCGCGCGTTGCCGACGTGGGCTGCGGCCACGGCTCTTCTACGATACTGATGGCGCAGGCTTATCCGAACTCCACTTTCGCAGGGTTCGATTACCACGAGGCTTCGATCAAAGCGGCGCGAAAGGCGGCGGATAAAGCCGGGGTCTCGGACCGCGTAAGCTTCGAGGTGGCTAAGGCCAAAGAATATCCCGGCGAGGGTTATGATCTGGTGGCCTTCTTCGACTGCCTGCACGATATGGGCGACCCGGTGGGGGCCGCGTCCCACGTTCTTAAAACGCTGGATGGGGACGGGACCTGGATGATCGTTGAGCCTTTCGCAGGCGACCGCGTGGAGGAGAACTTAAATCCTATAGGGCGAATATTCTATTCTGCCTCGACGCTGATATGCACGCCCGCGTCGCTTTCGCAGGAGGTAGGGCTCGCGCTCGGGGCGCAGGCCGGTGAAGCCCGTTTACGCGAGGTTGTCACGACCGGAGGCTTCAGCCGTTTTCGCCGGGCTGCCGAGACCCCTTTCAACCTCGTCTTCGAAGCCAGGCCGTGACGCCTGGGAATAGGGATGGGCAGGATAAAAGAGACTGCTCATCCTTATTCGCTCTTCATATGATTTCGCGCTTCATCGAGCCATCGCTCAAGCTCGTTGTAAAGATAGTCGTTCGCGCGGGCGGCCATCGGCAGATAGAAAATCTCGGTAGTGCGAATATATCGCCGTTTCTTTTCGGCTTTCGGAGAGTGAGCGAGGAACCGCAGGTTGTCGAGCCGGTCGCAGAGCTTGACGATTGTCGCGCCCGTATCGGATGCGGCCTCGATGGCCGCGAGGTATTCGGGCAGGCCCACCTCATCAAGCTTGGTCAGAAGCCATACTATCTCCGCGATCTCTTCGCCGAAGCCGTCGGCGATCTGCTCGCGGGTGATGGGGCTGTCTTCTATGACATCGTGCATCAGCGCGGCGCATACCAGCTTGGGTGAATCTATATTCAATTCATCAACGAGCGAGATTGCCACACGCAACGGATGCAGTATGTAGGGCGATCCTTCGTCGCGCAACTGCCCTTCATGAGCCCTGTTCGCAACTTCATACGCGCGCCGGACCTGCTCAAGCTCCAGATCGCTCAACCTCGCCTTCAATCTCTCGGCCAGATACTCAAAGCTTCGCTCGTAAACCATAACTTTCTCTGTCCTCACTTTAGCAGAAGCCAGAAGCCAGAAGCCAGAA
>DASTET010000262.1:0-3261 GCA_035709445.1 Blastocatellia bacterium
CCATCAGTTACTGATCCTGATCTCTCTCTATAGCCTCGATCATGCGGGCGAGCCCTCTTTCAAGCGACTCAGCGATCAGTTCGACAAGCAGTTTTGTGTTGGCCCGAAGCCCTTCGTCGACCGCATCGAGATAACGGTCTCTTTGCTCCGGGCGAATAATGATGGGAGGAAGCCCGCTTCTCATCGTGAAGAGGCTTGCAGCTACAAGCGCGAGCCGCTCGTTTGCCTGCTCGAACGGTCTGAGCTCGATCAATCGAAGCAAGACTATTGCGGCCTGCTCGGCAGGATTCAGCTCTGCGAATGACTCTGCGTTGAACCACCGGCAGGCGCCTTCTAGAATCAAGGGAAGATGCTCTGCCGCGACGGGGCTCGTTACAGCCGGTCCCTTTCTGACCCCCCCACCAGCCTCTCCAAGCCTCGAAAGCAAATCCAACGATAGCTCCGCCTGCGCCCCGTTAAGCTCGGCAAGCGCCCTGACCGCACGGTATGCCTCTATCGTGCCGGTCAAATGCTCATCTGATAACTCCGAGCCTTCGAGCCTGAGGGCAGAGTGAACAAAGTCGGTCTCGATGAGTCGACCGATCGCTTCTTTCTGGCCGGGGGAGACCGAGATCGCGCTCATCTCCTTGAATCTGTTGTTTACTCGATTGAATAATTCCTGGTCAGGGCGCGATGAAAAGATTGGTGGTCGGCGCATGATGGATAGAAGTCAGAATCCAGAATCCAGAAGCCAGAATCTCTCGCCGGGCTTCATTGATAACAGCAAGCGCCAATTATACTCGAATTGAGATTAACAAGCACTCTCCGGCTCCTGGCTTCTGGCTTCTGGATTCTGGATTCTATCCCCGGACTTCTTTCTCGCGCGCTTGACATACTTGTGGTTTGCACGTGACACTTTGAGGCGAACAGAGGGGTTGTACGAGGAACGAATGCAGACCGAGCGCGAGCTTAGAAGACACATAGTAGACATAGGCCGCAGGATGCACGAAGCCGGGCTGATAGCAGCCACCGACGGCAACATAAGTGTGCGGCTCGATAGCGGAGCCATATTGACCACGCCCACGATGGTGTCGAAGGGACGGATGACCGAGGACATGCTGGTTGTGGTCGATCTTGAAGGCAGAAAGCTCCGGCGCGAGGAGCGCAACCCGTCGTCCGAGCTTCCTATGCATCTTGCCATCTACCGGTTAAGGCCGGACGTTCATTCGGTCGTGCACGCGCACCCTCCGTTTGGAACAGGCTTCGCAGTTGCGAACATACCGCTCGATAAGCCACTGCTTTCGGAAGTGATACTCACGCTCGGATGCATACCGCTAACGGCTTACGGCACGCCTTCGACTCACGAGATGGTAGAATCGCTTTCGCCTTACATACCGCACCACGACGCGCTGCTGCTCGCAAATCATGGGGCCGTCACTTATGGTCCGGACCTTGAGAATGCATACGGGAGGATGGAGACGCTCGAGCATTTTGCAAAGATAACCTTTGTGGCCCGTCTTGTCGGGCAGCCTCAGGAATTGCCCGCCGATGCTATAGAGAAACTACTCGACGTGCGAGAGCGGGCGGGGTATATGAAGCCGGAAGCCCGTAGCTGCCAGGCGTGCGGCTACCTGCAAGGCCATGCGAACGGATGCTCTATCGGAAGCGCAGCCCCGGCCCACTCGCAGATAAACGGGGAAGAGACGGTTACGCTCACGCGAAAAGAACTCGCGTCGCTTATAACCGAAGCGGCGCGGCTTATAGCACGACAGATGGGCCAGCAGAGTTGAGCCGAGGATTCTTGTTGCAGGATCGGTGACTATACAGTTAAGGAGAGAGTATGGAAGCGCTTGGAATGATCGAGACGAAGGGGCTCGTCGCAATGATCGAAGCGGCGGACGCGATGGTCAAAGCAGCCAACGTTACTTTGATCGGCTATGAAAAGATAGGCGCAGGATTCGTCACCGCCATAGTCAGGGGCGATGTAGCGGCGGTCAAGGCAGCTACGGACGCAGGAGCAGCCGCAGCGCGTCGCGTTGGCGACCTTGTGAGCGTTCACGTCATCCCTCGTCCGCACTCCTCGGTCGACGAGAACCTGCCCGTCACTGTCGAATCACGGGAGAAATGAGGGGGCAGAGGTCCGGGGTCGGGGTTTGCTGGCTGATAATCACAATCTCGATGATTAGGGTTCAGCATTCAAAAAGCTAATGACGCACAAGCCCTGACCCCTGACCCTCGATCCCCGATCCCTTTGAGCTATTATGATTCTTGCTCGAATAGTTGGGACCGTAGTTGCGACTCGCAAGGATGAACGCCTGCACGGGCGCAAGCTGCTTGTCGCCCGCCTCGTCGGCATAGATGGACAGGACGAGAAGGGCCACCTTGTCGCAGTCGACACTGTGGGCGCGGGCATTAACGAGCTGGTCTTGATCGTACAGGGCAGCTCGGCGCGTATGGCCTTCAGTTGTAAGGACTGCCCTATCGATGCCGCAGTCGTAGGCATCGTGGATACGGTGGAGGTAAGTCAGTGATCAAATCAGTGATCGGTCGCCTTGTTCAGTGGTCAGTCGCTCTTTAGTTGATGATGCTGATTAGTTTCAGCCGCTAATGACAATGATCTCGCGCAACCAGCAATCACTGACCCCGGCTTCCTGACCCCTGACCCCTGTTTTTATGGTTAGAGTTTCCCTGGCACAGATCAATCCGACGGTCGGCGATTTTGCTCGCAACGCCGAGATGGTCCTTGATTACATCAGCAAGGCAAGATCTGTCGCCGCAGACCTTGTCGCCTTTCCCGAGCTGGCTCTTACAGGGTATCCCCCTGAAGACCTGCTGCTCAGGCCCCATTTCGTGCGCGAAAACCGCAAAACGCTCGACCGGATCATAGAGGCGGCAAGCGATCTGATCGTGATCATAGGGTTCGTCGATACGGACGGCTCGGATATCTATAATGCCGCCGCCGTCATAGCCGGCGGAAGGCTGATCAAGGGGTATCACAAGACCTTCCTTCCCAATTATGGAGTGTTCGACGAGGAGCGATATTTTCAATCCGGCAGGACCGCCCCCGTATTCGCTTTCGGCGAGTCGCGAGTCGGGGTCAATATCTGCGAAGACATATGGTATCCGGGCGGTCCCACAAAGCTTCAATCGCTTGTCGGCGACGCTCACCTCATAGTCAATATATCGGCTTCTCCCTATCACGCAAACAAGAGCCTGGACCGCGAGCGCATGCTGTGCACGCGAGCCGAGGATAACGCGGTGGCGCTGGCATACTGCAATCTT
>DASTET010000263.1:0-2243 GCA_035709445.1 Blastocatellia bacterium
GTATGATGCGACTCGCGGAGTCACCTATGCGCAGATGGGGCAGAGGGCGGTCGCGCGGCTCACTGCATTTGAGAAGCCAGCCGCGCTCACGGAAAGCGGGAGGGTCCATTACAGGCTGGCGCGGTCTTCCGTCGATGAGAAGATGAGGGCGGGGGCAACGCTTCTCGACGGGCTTGAGCTTCCCGAAAAGCTTGCGCAATCGCTCGCGCTGCCGAGGGTCGGCGACCTGAGCGCGCTTGAAGCCATCGCCAGGCGAGAGCCTCTGATCGCGTCGCTCACGGAAAAACTGATCGAGAAACGCGCGGAAGGATCGCCCGCAGATATGCGCGAGCGGTACGGCAACGAGTTTTTCAGGATGTTACTCTTTATCGGGGCGCTTGAGAGGTCGCTTGCGCTCGCCTGCGGGCTCAGCTTCGAGATAAGGCTTGACGACCGTATGGCTGTGCCGGGTCAGAGTGTGACGGCGCGGCTGCAATTGCGCAACGGGAGCAACCAGCGGTTTCCGGCTGCATTTCACTTACCGGAATCGCTCTCTGTCGGAAAACAGACGCCTTCGGTCAAACGAATCGATTCGCTCGATCTCACGCCCGGCGGAGTGGTGACGCGCGAGATCAGCTACGAAGTTCCGAAAGAGAGCCCCGTCACGCTTCCGCATTCGTCACAGTTATACAAAGAGAGCTATTACCCCATCGGCTCGACCATCCCCGGCTCGCTCACGCACAACCCGTTCGGCGTCAGGCTGCTCGCGTCAGCCGAGGTCGGAATAGGGCTTACGAGCATAATGATTCCGGCGCTGGTCCGTTTCGACATCTCGAGTCCGGTCGAGATAGCGGCCACTCCATTTCTGGTTCTCAAAGGATGGGACGCGCCTCGCAAAGTCGAGATATCGCTGCGGCTGTTCAACCGGACGAAGGGCGAGCTTGAGGGCGCGCTGTGGGTCGTTCCGCTCGCGCTGGCGCGGGATGATTATGAGCCGGTCCATATAAAGTTCTCTCGCGAAGACGAAGCGGTCATAGCGCGGCTCAATCTGGACCTGCCCATTGCAAAGCCGCCCGTCTCGCCTGATGTATTGATAGAGTTTCGCCGCGCGAAACCGGCCCCTCAGGACGCGCTCGGCTCGTTTAGTATCAAGGTCAACGTCATAGATGCTGAAGTGGGCGATAACCTCGACATAGGGTATATCCCCGGCCCGGCCTCGTGGGTGCCGTTCGCGTTGGGTCAGCTCGGCGTCTACTATAGCGAGATGTTGCTTTCTCACATCAGAACAGGAGAACAGGGAAGCGCGGAGCTTGCGGGCCGCCCGCGACAGGTGTGCGGCGACCTCACGCGGTTCAAGACGATAATCGTGGGAGACCGCGCGTTCTCTTTCAGCAGTGAGCTTCCTTTGCTGGGCGATTGCCTGCTCGAATACGTCCGTCGCGGCGGCAATCTCGTGGTCTTTTACCAGCAGGCAGAAGACTGGAACGCCGCGCGAGAGCTGCGCGAGATCGCGCCATATCCTCTGCGGCTGAGCGACAAGCACATAACCGAAGAGAGTGCGACTGTAAAGATATTGAAGAGAGACCACGCGCTTTTGACGAAGCCGAATGCGATCACGGAGCAGGACTTCAGCGGGTGGATCAAGCACCGCGCGCTTTATCTGCCCGAAAAATGGGACGGCCAGTACACAGCCCTTCTCGAATCATCCGATCCGGGCGAGGAGCCGCATCGCGGCGGGCTGCTGGTCGCAGAGTACGGCGAAGGAACCTACATCTATATCAGCTACGATCTTGGCCGTCAGCTTATGGCGCTCAATCCCGGCGCCTTCCGGCTGTTTGCCAACCTTATAAGTTTTTGAGTCTGGCGACTCAAGAACAGTCTGGCGAGTCTAGCGCGTCGCTTTGAAGACAGACATCGCTTTAATCAGGTGTTGCATAATAATCAGCACCGTCAGGAGCGGGACTCGCCAGACTCGCTGGACGCGCCAGACGCGCCAGACTATCTTAGCTCGACATTTCGTGCGACACGTCTGAGCAGCAGAGGCTGGTCATAGAGGGCTATCAATCCGCGCGCGACCGACTGGCGCGGGCTTTCGGCTATCGCTACCTGAAGCTTCGTCCCCTCGCTGATTCGGGTATCCATCCCAGCGAGCAGGGCGATGCCGCCGGTAAGAGTCATACCCCTGTCGTGAAGGTCGCTCGCCACTTCGGGCGGGATGTGCTCAAGCACCTGGCGCGCAGCTTCCACGATCTGCTTTATGATCC
>DASTET010000264.1:0-4364 GCA_035709445.1 Blastocatellia bacterium
GGGTCGCGGTAGATCGTGTTCGCATTGTAAGAGCGCCGCTCGCCCGCGACGAGGATGAAAGGATACTCGCTCGATGAGAGAGGCTCCGCGTAGTCGAGCGCGCTCAGGGCGGCGAGCATCTCCGGAATCTCAAGGTGTATCAGCCCGTCATCGTGCTTTATGAAACTCCACGCTTCTTCGTACTTGTTGCGGCTGAAGACCACGCCTGAACGCGATGAGAGGATCGCCTCGAACAATGCTTCTCCAAGTATCGGCCCTTCGCCCTTATGCCCGGCCCGCCTGACCGCGTCCGTGTTCTTGCGCGCGAACTGGTGGGCCGTCGCCCAGAGAAAAGCGGCGGCTGCCGCGCCTTCTGCGAGAGTCAATCCAAGCGTCCGGTACAGGATGATCGGAGCGTAATCGACAAGCTCCGGATGCGCCGACATAAAACCCTGAAACGCGATGGCGAAAGCCATACGCCCTTTTTTCGCGGCCTCGCTCAGCTCGGGAAACTCCGCCGGAAGCTCGCCCATCGCCTGCACGAGCCGCGTATATATCTCAGGCTCGGCGAGCGTGCCCGGCATCGGCTCGAAGACGGGCTTTCTAAGATGAAACGCATTCTCGGGAAATTCGAGGTTGAAAAATGTCGCCTCCCATTTCTCGAACTGCGAAGAAGCGGGCAGGACATAATGGGCCATCTCGGCGGTCTCGGTCATCGCCACGTCTATGACGACGAGCAGATCGAGCCGGGCAAAGGCATCTCTATATGCTTTCGTATCGGCCATAGTCACGATGGGGTTGGCGCTATCGACGACGAGCCCGCGAGTCCTGTCTGCGTGATCGCTCGCTATCTCTGCGGGCAGGATGTTGGGAGGCAGCAGGTTCCCTATAAAAGGGAAGCCCGTCACGGCGGAACGCCGCTGCCGTTCGCCTTCAGGCGAATGGCCTATGAGCGGGACGAGCGATGTATGAAGATTGTTGCCGCCGGGCTTTCCGAAATTCCCCGTGATGAGGTAAAGCAAGGCCCGGAGGTAAGCATTGAGCGTGCTGTTTAGCGTCTGCTCTATGCCGAGATCTGTGCGGACCGCGCAGCTTTTTGCCTCGCAGATCATCCGAACTGCTTTGCGGAGGTCATCAAACGCCACGCCGGCGCGCGCGGCAAAAGCTTCGACGGGCACTTCGACGAGCGCCCTGCGAACAGCTTCAAATCCGCTCGTGCGATGGGCCAGAAAGTCCCTGTCCTCACGCTCTTCTCGCACGATTAACGCGAGCATCGCCGCCAGGAGGAAGGCGTCCGTCCCGGGTCTCAGTTGCAGGTGAAGATCGGCCATCTCGGCCGTCTCGGTCCGGCGCGGATCGATGACTATCATACGGCGGTCGGGGTCGCTTTGAATCTCTCTGAGGACCTGGCGGGCGTTTCGTATGCCGTGCGATTGCCATGGGTTGGTCCCTATAAAGACTACGACTTCGGCGTTCTCCACGTCCTCGGACGGGTGGCAGTTCTGCTTGCCGTAGAGCCGGCCGTCGACCCAGAAGCCGCCGGTCTTTTCCTGTGCGAGCGCGCTGTAATAGTTTCGGGTCCTCATAGCGGTCCTGAGAGACTTGCCGTAAGGGCCGCCGAGGTGATTGCCCTGTCCTCCTCCGCCGAAGTACGCGAGGCTCTGCCCGCCGAATCTGTCGCGCAGATAGACGAGCTTTCGAGCGACCTCTTCGATAGCCGTCTCCCACGAGACCTCTTCGAATGACCCGTCCTCGCGGCGGCGCAGCGGTGAGGTGATCCGGTCGCGATGATTTTGATAATAATTCAGCCGTTGCGCCTTCTGGCAGAGATACCCTTCCGAGACGGGATGCGCCCGGTCGCCCCGGACCCTCGATATCTCGCGCCCGCGCACTTCAACCTCGATCCCGCAGTTGCGGCTGCACAGAATGCACGCCGTTTTATGCCATTCGCTATTTGCTGGGATGGTATTCATTACAGGTCTCCTGCTCCTCAGAGATCGGATAATATCTTTGACGGCTCACTTTTCAGCTATCTTCGTTGCCGCGTTGCGGCAGGCTTTAAGTATCTGGTTAGACAACTCCTCATCTTTTACGGCGCGCGCGAGCATAAGCCCGCCGACACACTGAGCTATAAGAGCCAGCGCCCTGTCCTGCACAGGCGCATCGCCCTCCGGTAGTATCGCTTCAACCTCGGCCAGGTACTTAAGAAACTGTTTCTCATAAGACTTGCGGGTGGCATCGCCGCTGCGCGCCACATCCGTGCTGAGCACGGGCAAAGGGCAGCCTTCGTCGGGGTGGTCCCTGTGTGTGCGGCTGAGATAACCTCGGATCAAACTGAGAAGCGGATCACCTTCGCCGGGGCTCCCGGCCCTCAAACCGGCTGATGCTCTCGGTTCGCTTTTCGGAGCGCCGAGTGCTCTCCCCTCGGTTAAAGCCCTGCCCATTGCTTCGGCAAAGAGGGCCTCCTTAGAAGCAAAGTGCGCGTAAAAGCCTCCTGCCGTCAACCCGACCTCGCCCATAATCGCATCAACGCCGACCCCGTCATATCCGCGCTCGCGAAACAGACGCGCCGCCGCCGCGAGTATCCTTTTGCGCGTCTCCGCTTTGTGCTCTTTTCCGTACCTCACCCGGCCATAATATTACGAGCGTAATATTATGGCAAGAAAAAAACTGTTTTCCGGAGCAGGGATCGAAGACTGGCCCACAGGTTGCCTGTTATGGCCTGGCAAGAAAACCTGAGAGGACAAAGGATCAGTTAGATATATGGCGATTTGGCTTGCAAGCTTCTCCACGGGCTTTATACTGCGCTTTTTGCTCGGTCTTGGTGGGGTGGGGTTGTTCATAATGGGAATTCTGGACTCATCCTTTCTCTTTCTGCCTTTTGGGAATGACCTGTTGCTGATACTGATGGTTGCCTCAAACCGGGACAGCCTTATCTGGATTCTGTACGTACTCCTTTCGGCAGCGGGCTCGGTTGTAGGGGTATTACTCGTAGATCTGGTTATGCGAAAGATGGGTGAAGGGGGGCTGGAAAAATTCGTCAAGCCGCACAAGGTGAAGCGATTGAAGGCAAAGATGGAGAAGAAGGCGGGCTGGGTAATCTTTACGGCCACGCTCATACCCCCGCCCTTCCCTTTTACGGGGGTAGTCCTGACCGCATCGGCGCTGCAAACGCCGCGAAAGAACATACTGCTGGCGGTCTTTGCGGGGAGGCTTCTGCGGTTTACGGCAGAGGCGGCGCTCGCGCTCTATTTTGGTCGCAGGCTGCTTTCGCTTATGGAATCGGATGTGATCGAGTATTTCGTTTACGGGTTTATCGCCGTCGCCGTCATCGGCAGCATCTTTTCAATAAGGAAATGGCTTTCGGGCCGCAGGAGCGGGTCGCGTATGGAGCCGAGCGCAGCCACAGATTAAGAGTTACGATAAGAGAAGCTTCTCGCCCGGCTTATCTTCACCCCGACTTGAGTGGCGAGCTGTCGTAGTTAGCCAGCAGGTCTGCCGGGTCGTCATAGATTGCGACAGAGCCCTTCAGACTTTCATCGTCCCAGCCCCCGCATCGCAAGGCGATCATCTTTACACCTGCGCGGCCTGCGGCCTCCAGATCATAAGGCGTGTCGCCAAGCATCAGGACTTCGTCGGGCGAAAGCTCAAGATCATCGAGTGCAGCCTGTACGATGTCAGGATCGGGTTTTGAATTCTCTGCGTCGTCGGATGACGTCTTCTCTTCTATGAACCGGTCGGCCCCGGCTATACGCAGAAGCGGTTTGAGCTCATCTTTCTTGGCTGAGCTTGCAACGACCAGCTTCAGCCCGCTATCGCGCATACGTTCGAGCAACGCTTCGGTGTTCGGGAAAGACTTCAAATTCGGCAGGTATCTCGTTTTGAATAACTCGCTGCGCCGCTCGCTTATAGCTTTGCCTTCTTCTGTATCTTCGAAGATGCCTGATACTTCCGGGAGCAGTTTGTCGCCGCCCATTCCGATGAGGCGGCGCACTCTTTCGAATTCTACTTTTATTCCGCGCTCGGCGAGCGCTTCAACCCAGGCATGTGCGTGCGCGTCGTTGCTGTCTACGAGCGTTCCGTCCACATCGAGTATCACACCGAGAATCCGGCCCATTCTTGTTCTCCCCTGCGCCCATGACCCCAAGCATCACCTATCTACCTTACCGCAAGATGGGAGGTGTGCGCGACCTGGCTCAAAAAAACGGGCGGCATGAAAGGCCGCCCTGCACACCCCAACTATTCAAATCGAGTTATAGATCGAGCCTCATTCCATCGTGACGGTCACGAACCGGAGCTGGCCCTGATTTTCGACCTGAAGCACGATCTGGCGCTGGTCCATGAGCTGGCGCATTGCGTCGGTCAGGCCCTGCGTATCGCGGATC
>DASTET010000265.1:0-5292 GCA_035709445.1 Blastocatellia bacterium
CGTATAGATTTCGGGTTTGATCGGCGCATCTATATCATTCTGTCGCGCATCGGCGACCACGCCTGCAACTACGAGCCACGGCGAATCTGAATCGGCGCGGCCCGTCTTTATCCGCTTGCCTACGGGGTCTTCGCCGGGCCAGTACTGGCGGGCCATCATCTCGTTGACGATTGCGACTCGAAGGGAATCTTTCGCGTCCTGCTCGTTGAACTCGCGCCCGCCGACGAGCGCAGTACCAAGCGTGCTGAAATACCCCGGCCCGACCACTCGATAAGAAGCTACAGGGAGCAGGCCGGATTCAGGCTCCGGATGACCTTCAACGCTGAAGGACTTGCCCCAGTTCGATCCGCCTATAGGGAGATTAGAGACAAGGGCGGCTGTTCGCACACCGCCAAGGCCGCGAACGCGCTCGATCAACTGATGCTGAAAGCCAACCCACTCGTCCGCCCCGGAGTATTTTGCCCTGGGAAGTGAAAGCTGAAGCGTGAGAAGGTTTCTCGCATCAAAACCGGGATCGGCGCTTTGAAGCGCGCGAAAGCTCTTGACCATCAGACCCGCGCCTATAAGGAGCACCACGGCAAGCGCAATCTCCGAAACGGCGAAGAGGTTCCGCACGCGGCTGCGCCCGCCAGCCGAAGAGCCTTTGCCGCCTTCTGTGAGAGATTCGTTCAGATTGAGCCGCGTAGACTGAAAAGCCGGGGCGAGCCCGAAGACCACCCCCGTGATGATTCCGGCTGCAAATGTATAAGCGACCACCACAGGATCGATTTCGATCTTCATCCAGAAAGGCATCGCAACGGGAATCATCGATAAAATGACGCGGACTCCTGCAAGCGCAATCGCAAGACCCAGCGCGCCGCCGAAGATGCCGAGCAGCACGCTCTCCGTCAGCAGTTGCCTGATCAGGCGGACCCGCGATGCGCCTATCGCAAGCCTTATAGAAATCTCTTTCTCCCTGCCTGCGGCGCGGGCGAGCAGAAGGTTTGCGACATTGGCGCAGGCCATCAGCAAGACGAAGCTGACCGCGCCGAGCAGGATCATAACGATCGGGCGCGCGCCCTGGCTGAGCCTTTCCTGGTAGGCGACCACCGCCGCGCCGACGCCGGCGTTGGTCTCCGGGTACTGCTGTTCGAGACGGCCCGCGATAGCCGCCATCTCTGCGCGAGCCTGCGCCAGGGACGCTTCCGGCTTGAGCCGCGCAATCACGGCCAGGTGATGATCGCCGCGTTTCGATTTATTGACGTCGTAGCCGAGCGGGACGTACATATCCGAGAGGTCGGGGAAGTTGAAGTTGGGCGGCATGACTCCAACGACCGTGTGGCTCTTGCCGTCGACCGTGAGCGCGCGGCCTATTACACCGGGGTCCGCGCCGAATCGGCGCTGCCACAGCCCGTGGGTAAGTATGACGACCGCGTCTGCATCGGGCCGGTCTTCTTCGGCGAGGAAAGCTCGCCCCAGCGCAGGTTGAACGCCGAGCACAGAGAAGAGGGCGGCGGAGATAACCGCGCCTTCAACACGCTCGGGCTCGTCGCCGTCCGAGACGTTAAAGCTCCGCTCGCCATAAGCCGCCATGTGCTCGAAGACCTGGTTCTGATCGCGCCAGTCGACGAAGTCCGGAAACGATGTCGATATTTCATCAAACCCCTGGCGAAACGCCGTCTCGTAAACCCACACGATCCGGTCTGGCTCGCTATAGGGCAGCGGCTTGATCAGCATCGCGTTGACTATGCTGAATATTGCGCTGTTGGCGCCTATGCCGAGCCCAAGCATCAGTACGGCAACGGCCGTAAAACCGGGGTTGCGGGCCAGCACGCGAAGCCCATAACGCAGATCTTTGACAAGCGTATTCATGCCGTCACCTCCGCACCGATGAAAGGATTCTGAATCAAGAACGATAAGAAAGAGAATCCGGTTCTGCCGAGACAGGATTATCTACAAGATGGTGAAGGATTGAAGCGAGGGCAGGGCTCGCTGATGAGCCCTGCCCCGTGCGGCGTGAGATCAGTTGTCGGAACGGCGTATGACGTAGTCCGGCCAGCAGACGAGCGGCTCTTGATCTACGTTCATCATATCGTCCATAAAGGGAAACCCGAACGGCAGGGCCGGGCCTGCGGGCGCGGGCGGCGCAAACTTGGGATCGAGCGCCTTCGCGATCTGATCGCGCGCGTCTTCGAGGTGCAGCCGCGACGTGCGATCGGTCGTTCGCGGAATCGCCCGCGCGATCTCCTGGCTGAGCGCGCGAAGCTCGCCCCGGATCAAAGCGCGCTGGTCATCGGTCACCGCGAACCGCCCGTTCAGCCTGTCCGCCATCAGATCGATGTGGGCCCGTTGGAGATTGCGCCGGTACGGATCGATGCGCGCCGAAGGCATATCAAGCTCGCGCCATATCCCTTTGCGAACATCGGCCATGAAGTCGGTCGGTCGATAGGCCTTCGCGCCGTCGATGGCCTCCTGCTCGACAAGGCGGCTGATCCGCGCGGTGCTCATAAGAGACGCAAGCACGCGCTGCTGGCTCGTCCTTATGCGGTCGAGCGTGCCTGTCGGCTCTATGCGGCGGAGTATGTCCGGCTTGATGGCCCAGGCCGGCGTGGCAAAGGCGTTATCGTTTAAGAACCTCACCGCCTCGACCTGTTTTTCGCGCGGGACCGGAACGAACAGCACGCCGTCCTGCCCTATATGTTTTTGCTGGGAGTGGAACCCGCCTACAAGCGCCGCTACGTGATTCAGCTCAAGCACCCACTGACCGAGCATGCGCCCGTACAGCTCTTCGAGATCGTTGTAAGGCTCGCCGGGCCTCGTCGTGGTCGCCGTCAAAAGCATGCCCGCGACGCGCTCAAGGTTCTTGAGCCCGAGAGCGGACGCCTTCACTGCATCGGCATCGCCCACGGCTTCAGTAAGCTCGCCGGGGTCCGACCCGCGCGAGCGAGCGGTTGAAAACCTGAGCCAGGGGGTCGAGTCCTGCTGGCGTGCCCATTCGTCGAGCGTCTTCTTTTCGTCGTCGGGCGATTTCGCGCCGGATATCGGCTTGTACCCCCACATCGTCGCCCACTTGTCGTAAGGCCCTATGCCGGGGACAAGGTCGGCAGGGTCGAGCTTATCTTCCGGCTGCGCGACGTAGTTGAAGCGCGAATAATCCATCAGCGTGGGCGTATGGCCCATCTTCTTGACCCATTCGCGGTCGCGCACTTTTTCAAGCGGGTAGGTCGAGCTGGCTTTCATATTGTGCTGAAATCCGAGCGTGTGACCGACTTCGTGCGCTACGACGTATTCGTGCAGGCGTCCCATCAGCTCATCCGACAGAGGCAGCCGTTGTGCGCGGGGATCATTCGGGCCAGCCTGAAGGAAATACCACGAGCGGAGCAGGTTCATGATGTTGTGATAGTACTGTATGTCGGCTTCGAGGATCTCGCCGGTCCGAGGATCGCGGATATGCGGGCCTGAAGCGTTCTCGATAGTCGAAGGGAGCCATCTTATGACCGAATAGCGCGCGTCTTCGGCGCTCCAGTCGGGGTCTTCCTGGGGGCTCGGCGCTTCGCGGGCGATGATGGCATTCTTGAATCCTGCCGCTTCAAAGGCAGGCTGCCAGCTCTCCACGCCGCGCTTGATGTAGGGCACCCATTTCTTCGGAGTCGCCGGATCGATATAGTAGACGATTGGCTTTATCGGCTCCGATATCTCCGCGTTGGGGTCTTTCTTTTCGAGCCGCCAGCGGACGATATAACGGCGTTCGGGCGCTTTGTGATCGTCGCGGCCATAATCCATCTGCCGCATGGAGAAATAGCCGACCCGCTCATCAAAGAGGCGAGGCGTCATAGGCTTTTCCGGAAGCTTGACCATGCTGTAGTGCATGACGACGGAGGCGCTTCCGGGTCGCATCCCGGTCTGGCCGAAAAACACCGGCGTGGGCGCTTGAGGGGTCGCGGGCGCATCGATGGGCGCCGTGTATGTATGGGTGGCTTCCACTTCGATATTCTGAGGGAACGAAACGGCGCGCTCTATAAACGAGCGGCTCGGATCGAAACCGCGCGCTCGCAGTCTGGCCCTCGCGCTCAGCTCGGCCACTTCGGTAGTAAACAACCGGGTGACATCGATGACCGGAGCGTCATCCTTGCCAAAGGTCTCTATGTTGAACGCCTGGATGATCGTGTCGTTGTTGGCCGCGCGCACCGCGCGCTCGACGGGCGATTGGTGATTGGCCACTACTTCGTATGAGACGCTGCGCAGGAACAGGCGATTATTATTTCGCTCCCACCGGACGACGCGGCTGCCCATGGCCTGCCCGCCGTAGCCGACGCCGAGCGTGGTGCGGGCTATCTGGGTGACCCAGAGGAACTCTTTGTTCAGCTCATCTTTCGGGATCTCATAATAGATCTTTTCTTTTATGCGGTGGACGGTGAAGACGCCCGTATCGGATTTAGCATCCTTGGTAATCACCCTGTCGTAGGGTTTCGGCTCGGGCGACTGGTCGGGCCTTCCCGGCGGGGCGGGACGCTCCTGCGCCGCCGGGGGCGGCGGTTCCTGGGCCCCGGCCCCCGTCACGCCGCCTGTCTCGGCGAGCGATGTGAGCGGGCTCGCGAGCGTGAAAGCAGAGAGAATGATCGATAGAGATATTGCTGCATATCTTTTCATAAGGTGCTCCTCAATCGTTTTGCGGTGTGAGTGATCAACGACTCAAACGGGCTCTTCCACTGGCGCGTGTAGCATACTAGTTTTGTCCGGGGCATTCAAACCTTATCGGGAGTTTAAACCACAGATGAACACATATGAACCCGGATGACCTGAGTTCATCTGTGTTCATCTGCGGCTTATCATTTGAATGCCCTGAGCGCGGGCTCTATCCACGAAAAGACCCTGAGCATCTGCGGGAACTGAGTAATCAAAAGTCCCACGAGCGGCAATACGCCGTAGGTGACGATCATAGAGATAAACGTCCTGTCGAAGGTGACGCGATTCGACGTGGTCCTGGCGATCCGGCTGAGCACATCATTGCGGCTCGCCTGGATGAAGACTATCGTGCTCGCAAGGACTATAGACAATATGCAGCACCAGATGAAGAGGGTCAGCAGCCGCTGAGGCTGAAAAGGATAATAAGTGATCGTCAGAAGCAGCAGGAGCGACCCGGCGGTGATATAAGTCAGCAGCGCGCGAAGATGCACGAAGACCTGATTGATGAAGGTCACGACCTGGATGGCTATGAACTCTTCCGCGAGCCGGAACCAGACATCGAGCGCGTCGAGCGTGTCCCGCTTGAACAGATCGGTCGTGGGCTTATTCGCAGGCAGCGAGTCCGAC
>DASTET010000266.1:0-4354 GCA_035709445.1 Blastocatellia bacterium
GGCTCTCCACCCTCCATAACCGCGACAACAGAGTTTGTTGTCCCTAAGTCTATTCCTATGATCTTGTCCATTTACTTTGCCTCCAGATTTATAACGTCGAAGCTATAGTAATATCTGAGTATTCTATTGTCAAGTTTTTTACCAAAAGGACTATTAAGTCTAGCGAATCAAAAACAGTCTAGCGAGGCTGGCGCGTCGCTTTGATGACAGACATCGCTTGAATCAGATAATGGCAAGTAATCAGCACCGCGAGGAGCGGGACTCGCTAGACGCTCGACTCGCCAGACTCGCTAGACTGTTTTTCGCAGTAGGTTTATGCCCTGGATAAGGTATTCGCCGCCTGAGATTATGACCGACGACACGACGATGAGATAGCAGAGAGGCAGGATCGAGGTAAAGGCCCCGATCGTGTGAAATAGCAGGAAAAATACTATAAGCCCCATCTCAAGAAAGGTGTTTATTCGCCCCATCTGTGTCGGCTTAAAGTCCTTAAATCCTGCGATGAGGTAAACAACCAGTGACCCCAGCAGGATTATCACGTCGCGCAGCACAACTGCTACCGCAAGCCAGACAGGAATCGAGGGAATCCCTGTTTGCGGTATCGCCATTACGATGAAAGCCGCCGTCGTCAGCAGCTTATCTGCCGCGGGATCGAGCAGGCGACCGAGCGGGGATTGCTGGTTATAGTTTCGTGCGATATAGCCGTCGATGAAGTCTGTTATGCTGGCGATAAAAAAGACGAGCAGGGCAAGCCCGTAACTAGCTCTGTTTATAAGATAAAGAAAAGGAAGGATGAGTATTATCCTGCCTATGGTCAGCAGGTTTGGAGCCGTCCATACCCTCAAGCTCTCCGGCATGCATTCCTTTACTTTCGCCCTGTTCGTTACAGGCGCATCGGCTTTATTTTGCAGGCAATTATATGGGTCTGGCCGTGGGCTGGCAAATGATTTCAGCCCATTTAGGGGAGCAGACCAAATTCTTGCGAAATCATTGCGGCAATTCTTGCGAAATCGTTGTAATGATTGGGGATATGTTGATTTGTGATTGGCCGCGTCGTATGATCTTCAGGAACGATTTTGTATTGGCAAGCGTCGTTGTGTTAGTGCCCCAGCGTTACAAATGGACATAACGGTATAGATATAGGAAAGCAGGAATTGATGCAGTCAAGAAAGCTCGTTTTATCGAGCGGCAGGATCAGGGAGCTCTTTAAATCCCTATTGGTCTTATCAGTAGTCGCAGGAGTGCTCGTCTGGCAGGGTCGAACCAGCGCGCCAACGGCCAGTGCCGAATCTGCCGCTTCGGTATTTATTCCTTCTTGCGGGAAGCCGGAAATAGACAGGCTGATCTTTGAAGCAGGAGCCAGGTATGGAGTCGATCCGAGGCTCGTCTATTACGTCATCCGTCAGGAATCGAATTTCAGGGTCAATGCCCGTTCGCCGCGCGATGCGCAGGGCCTCATGCAGATGATCCCCGCGACCGCCGACAGGTTTAAGGTCGAAGACGTTTATGATCCCAAGCAGAATATCGAGGGCGGGGTCCGCTATCTTCGATGGCTGCTTGAGGAGTTTGATGGAAATGTCGAGCTGGCGCTTGCGGGTTACAACGCGGGCGAAGGCAACGTTAGGAAGCACGGGAATCGGGTCCCCGACTTCCATGAGACGAAGAACTACGTTCGTAAGATAACCCTGGCATACGGCTCAAAGTATCATCCTGTGCTTGAGCCGGAAGAGGCACGCGTTCAGTTCGGTCTGGTACAGTAGGGGCTGATTCGAACAGGTCTTAATACATTCTCGATACATACTCGTGGTCTCTTAGCCAGAAGCCTCCTTCTTTACAGTTCACATCGGAGCAGCCTGTCAGGCTGCTCTATTTTTTTCCGCATTACTCGGCCATCCGGCTCTCGATAAGGTTCTTTATGAGCAGGTCCTCGAACGCCGTATCGGCAGGGGCCATCATATAACCTACACGGACGCTTCGGCAGAATGCTTCGAGCGATGTAGTGAACTCGGCCAGCTTCGCGCGGTATATAACAAGCGCGCGCTCGTTTACAGTGACTTCCTGCTGGCGTCCGGTCTCTGCATCGACCATCATCAAATCGCCCGCCAGGTCGGGCTCAATCTCGTCTCTGGCAAGCACCTGGATGAGGTTCAGATCAAAGCCCCGCCCCGCAAGCAACTTCATCTCCCTGCGGAAGTCGCCCGTATCGAGAAAGTCCGAGATCACGAAGAGTATTCCGGGCCTCGTATTCGCCTTCTGATAGCTCCTGAGCACCGAGACGAGATCCGTGCTCGAAGCATCCTGAGACGCTTCGGCCGGATCGGTTTCAGGCGTCGCATCTCTCTTTTGATCGGAGAGGTTTTCAAGAAAAGTGAAGATCGAAACCAGGTGGCCGCGCCCGCGTAGCGCCCGAAGTCGGTCCCTGATTGCGGAATCGAACGCGGCGACGCCGACCCGGTCGAGGCTGTTGACGCCGAGAAAAGAGATCGCCGCAGCCGCGTTGAGCGCGAAATCGAGCTTTGATACAGGGCTGCCGAAACGCATCGACCGGCTCGCGTCGATCAGCACATCTATCCGCACGTCCTCCTCTTCGACGAACTGTCTGAGCATCAGCCGCTCAAGCCTTGCGTAGATGTTCCAGTCGAGGTGGCGGAAATCGTCGCCAGCCTCGTACTTTCTGAAGTCAGAGAACTCTACCGAAGCGCCGCGCCGGGGTGACCTCCGCTCGCCTCTCATGGTTCCGGGGAAGGCGCGACGGGCCTGAACTCTTAGCCGTTCGAGCTTTCTTAAAAAGGCGGGGTCTATGAATCTAGGCTTGCCGGGATTCATCCTGTTCACGCTATCCGGCGTATTTCTGACCCGAAGAGACCGATTCGAGCACTTCATCGAGGATCGCATCGACGTCTATGCCGTCGGCCTCGCCCTCGAAGTTGAGTATGATGCGGTGGCGGAGCGCGGCCATCGCCACGGCGAGAATGTCGGTTGCGCTTACGTTATAGCGGCCCGATAGCAGAGCGCGGGCCTTTGCCGTAAGGACTATCGATTGCGCCCCGCGCGGGCTTGCTCCGAATCGCACATATTTTCGGACCGATTCGGGCGCGCCCTCGTTCGCCGGGTGAGTCCTCAACAACAGGTCGGCAACCATCTCTTCGACGTGAGGCGCTATGATGACCTCGCGGACGAGCTTTCGCATTTCCAGAAGATCTTCGGGCGAGATGACGGGCTCGGCGTGCGGCGTAACTTCGGAGGTGGTTCGCCTGAGCACTTCAATAAGGTCGCCCCGTTTCGGATAGCCGATCAGCAGCTTGAATATGAACCGGTCGAGCTGGGCTTCCGGGAGCGGGTATGTCCCTTCCATCTCAAGCGGGTTCTGCGTCGCCATCACAAAGAAGACCTTATCAAGCTCATAGGTCGTTCCGCCGACCGTCACCTGCCGTTCCTGCATAGCCTCAAGCAGAGCCGACTGCGTCTTCGGCGTTGCGCGGTTTATCTCGTCCGCGAGCAGCAGGTTGGTAAAGACCGGGCCGGCCTGAAAGCGGAACATCTTCTCTCCGCTCTCGCCTTCGACGATAATGTTCGTGCCGACTATGTCGGCGGGCATGAGGTCCGGGGTGAACTGTATCCGCGTGAACTTGAGCCCCATGGCCTCGGCGAGCGTTCTCACGAGAAGCGTCTTGCCCAGTCCAGGCACGCCTTCAAGCAGGACGTGCCCGCCCGCCATCAGGGCAAGCAGCGTCCCTTCTACTATCTCCTGCTGGCCGACGATGACGCGGGCGATCTCGCCTTTGAGCGCGCCGAACTTTCCTACGTAGCTTTCGACCTTCTCCCGAATTTCGCCAAGTGTCTGCATAACGTCCCGATCGCGCTAACCCATCTTCCAGGGCATCTTGAGCACGGCGATATCTTTCATCTGTACCAGATGATTTAGATCGTTGCCCTTGATCTGCCTGATGACTAACTGCTGGACAGTCATAGTCCCTTCGGTTTCGTGCATGCCGGTGCGAAGAAAAGCCTCGACCGGCGCGGACTCAAGCGTTCGGACGGTCTCGGCCCGAAGCTGTTTGAACTCCGCAAGCGCCGCGCGCGCGTCCTGATTTATGTAATCGCTCTCAATGGCGATCCGGTCCTGATCCACATTCGGAAGAAAGGGATTCTCTTCTTCGAGCATACGGCGATAGCGCGCAAGGTAGGCCAGCCGCTCCATATCGCGGAGATGGCACATGATCTCCTTTATCGACCACTTGTGAGGAATAGGCCGCCATCTGAGCGTCTCCTCATCAAGGTCCGCGAGCAGATCCTCAAGCTCGTTTGGAAGCGATCGCAGGTTATAGATGAATCTGTCTTTGTCTCTCTGGTC
>DASTET010000267.1:0-15051 GCA_035709445.1 Blastocatellia bacterium
GCCAGGTCCTGTACTGCGCGGTTAGGAGGTTAAGGTTCCAGAATAAAGGTTCCGAAGCTCAACAAAGAAGCAGTGTATCAAGCCGTGCCTTGAGACACTCACAGTCCAGCTCAGAACAAAAAAACTAAAGAAGGAGACTCCGCTTATGAAAGGATTTCAGAGGAGCATACGAGTACCGGCGATCCTGATGGTATTCTTCATGCTGCCGATCAACCCCGCGCTCGCGCAGGTGACGACAGGTGATATCACAGGTCGCGTTCTCGATCCGCAAGGAAACGTAATAGTCGGCGCCACCGTGACGGCGCGAAATGTCGGCACAAGCCAGACTCGCAGCGCAACAACTAACGATTCTGGCGAGTACACGCTCGCACAGCTTCAGCCGGGAACCTACGAGATAACCGTCGAGGCGAAGGGGTTCGGCACCGCCGTTCAAAAAGATTTTCAACTGAACGTAGGGACCAAGCCGACCCTGAACTTCGAGCTGAAGCCGGGCGGCGTTACGGAGACCGTAGAGGTGGCGGGCGGCGCCCCGCTCATCGAGACCACGAAGTCCGAGATAGGCGGCGTGGTCACGCCGATCGAGGTGCAGAACCTTCCGCTGCTCAACCGTACCTTCGCCGCGCTCTCGGTCATCATGCCCGAGGCTCGTCCCGCCGGTAACTTCGACCCGACCAAGACCCGCGTCGGCAACTTCGCGATGAACGGCGGCGACGGTCGCCAGCTCGACGTCAACGTCGACGGCGGCGATAACAAGGACAACGTCGTAGGGAGCCTGCTACAGAATTTTGCCTACGAGGGTATTCAGGAGTTCCAGGTCTTGCAGCATCGCTGGACCGCCGAGCAGGGCCGCGCCGTCGGCGGCGTGGTCAACGTCATCACGAAGTCGGGCACCAACGATCTGCACGGCTCGTTTTTTGCCAACTTCCGCGACGAGAGCCTTCGCCGTAAGGATTTCTTCGAGAAGCAGAGAGACGAGATTGCCGAGCTTGCGGGCCGCGATTCGGAAGACAAACCCAACTTCAGCCGCCAGGAGATCGGCGGATCGATAGGCGGTAAGATAATCACCGACAAGCTCTTCTACTTCGGCGCGCTCGAAAGGTTCCGCGAGCGGCAGACCAATCAGGTCCCGGCTACGCTGCTGCCGCAACTGGCCGCGATTCCGGGGATCAACCCGATAGACCAGATACCCACGCCTTATGACGACTGGCTGCTTACGACGAAGGTCGATCACCACCTCTCCGACAAGCAGCACATGTTTTATCGCTTCTCGTTTCAGGATAATTCCTCGCCCAACGACCAGATACCTGTCCCGGCAAACGCCGACCCCACGGGCGGAAACACGAACGACAACCGCCTCTACAGCTTCGTCGCAAACCACACCTACACGCTCTCGCCGACGAAGCTTAACGTATTCTCGTTCCACTTCCAGGATTTCAAGAACGAGATACTCGGCGTCACCGACACTCCCAATATCACTTTCCCGTCCGTTCAGACCGGGCAGAACATAAACGTGCCGCAGTCGACGCTCGAAAGAAAGTACCAGTTCCGCGATGACTTCTCGTGGCAGAGCGGGGCGCACCAGATGAAGTTCGGCGGGAACTACATTCACACGCAGCTCGACGGGTTCTTCTTCTTCGGCGCGCGGGGCTATGCCATCACCTTCTTTGACGACCCGCTCACGATTCAGAACAACCTGAACGGCAAATACCCTCAGGGCTTCTCTACACCCGGCGCGGTGCGCTCGATCACCTTCTCTGACGGAAGGGGCGACCACCGTCAGCAGATAGACCAGCTCGCCTTCTATTTTCAGGACGACTGGAAGTTCTCTCCGCGCCTCACGTTCAACCTGGGGCTGCGCTGGGACGCCAACATCGGCAACCTGCCGGACCAATCGAATAACCGAACGCTGCTCATCCTCAAGCAGCTCGATCACCCGCTTGCTCGCGCCCTCACGCAGGATGAGGACAAGCTGAGGCGCGGCACTCCGAGCTGGCTTGAGTTCCAGCCGCGTCTCGGATTTGCCTACGACCCGGCAGGCGACGGTCGCACGGTCATACGCGGCGGGTACGGGATATTTTATGATCAGCTCTTCCAGAACCTCACGCTGTTTTCGATCACCCAATCGAACCCGGAGCTTTTCCAGACCGTGCTGAACCTGTCGAACAATGATGTGGGGAGCGGCCAGCTTGCCACCTTCCGGTTCGGCGTCGACCCGCTGCCTCCCGTGCCGCCCGGCACCTCCTTCAGCGAGCTTGCCGTAGGCGGGTTCGGGCGCATAAACGACCCCGACGCGAGCGAGCCTTACGTGCAGAAGTTCTCGATAGGGTTCCAGAGGTCGATAGGCGATAACTTTGTTCTTTCAAGCGACTATGTCCACACGATAGGCATAAAAGAGCCGCGCGTGCAGGTGATCAATCCGAGAATCCGCCAGATTTGCGATCCTGCATTTCCGGGCTCGACCCCGTCTTCGCCGCTTTGCGTGCGCGGGGCCAACAGCAGAGTGCTCGACCGCGCATTTGTAGACGCCGGTCTTCCCGCCAACCGCATCGAGCAGATCAACATGATCGGCACGACCAACCGTTCGCTCTTCGATAGCTGGACCACATCCTTCAGGGGCCGGATGGGACGCAGGGGCGTATTCCAGGCCAGCTATGTGCTGGCAAGCTCTCGGTCCTGGGGCGGACAGCCGGTCGCTTCCTATAGCGGCAACGGCATCGCCATCACGCCGGAGAACCAGTTCAAGGAGGAAGAGTTCGGGCCTACGCGAATCGATGAGCGGCATCGCATAGTCATAAGCGGCGTCTTCGATATGCCCTGGGGCATACAGCTATCGCCCATCCTGCAATATGCCAGCTCAAGGCCCTATTCGCTCAACTCGGGTCTGGACCTTGACGGGGACGGGCTGGCCACAATCGACCGGCTGTGCGACGGGACGGACGTTCGCGCCGTGCTGACCGCGCTGGTAAACAACCAGCCGCTGCCTGCCGGCGCTCGCGTGCCCGGATGTCGCCAGCTTGACGTGAGCAGCCAGCGCAAGGGCTTCGTCGTAGACGCGCAGGGCAACATCGAAGAGCGCAGCGGTCGCTTCTTCAACCTGGACCTTCGCGCGAGCAAGGTCTTTGCCATAGGCGAGCGGGTGCGTTTCAAAGGCTACGTCGATTTTTACAACCTGTTCGACACCGAAAACCTCTCCTTCGCCAGCCGTCTCGGCCTCAGCTCGGCAGCCGCGCGCACCCAGTTCGCGCAGCCGGTCTCGCTGTTTGGTCCGGGGTTCGGTCCTCCGGTTGGCCGCCCGTTCACAGTTCAGCTAGGCTTCCGCATGGACTTCTAAGCTGATAAAGAAGGCGCTGGACCTGCCTGTTCAGCGCCTTCTTTTTAACCCGCCGTTTTTTAGGACCGCGCCGCCATGAGCTGCCTTCCTGATACCACACTTCAAAACAAAGAGTTGTCAGCAGTACGGTTCATATCTAAACTGTTGCGGAGATTATGGACCGACGAAGCCGGCGCGGGAGTTAAGCCGTGCGGTGCCTTCAGGGAAGTATTACGGAATCGATATGGCCGAAGAGGACCCATCACCCGACCGCATAGACCAGCTCATAGAGCGGGTCGATTTTCTTGAGAAGACATTGCGCAGCCAGCTCGCCCGGCTCTACGCCATCGAAAGACACATGGGGCTGGCGCAGAGCTGGCCTGAGACCCCACCATCGCAAGCCGGACGGGGAGAGGCTGCCCCCCCTCCTGCGGTTGAGCTTCCCGCCGTTACGCCTACTCCTCCCAAGCCGCCGGTTGCGCGCCCGCCGTTAACCCGGCCACCGTTAGTCCGGCCACAGGAGCGCAAACAGCCTGATACTTCAAGGGTCGAAACGCCTCCTACCAGGTCGCATACAGCGCCACCCGTACAGACGAGCGCGCCTGCAAGGCAGGAGGCGCGCCCGCGCGGGGACCTCGAAGCGAGGATAGGCGGCAACTGGTTAAACCGCATCGGCATCATCGCCATCACATTCGGCATCGCCTTCTTTCTCAAGTACGCGTACGAAAACGAGTGGATACCCCCGGCGGGCCGCGTGGGAATAGGCGTGGTAGTAGGGCTCGCTTTTCTTGCAGCAGGCGAGCGGTTGCGGAAGCGGTATGCGAGCTACGCGTACGGGCTTACGGGCGGCGGCATATTGATTCTATACCTTGCGATCTATGCAGCGTTCTCGTTTTACAACCTCATCCCTCAACTCCTGGCCTTCGCCTGCATGGCGGTGGTGACGATAATCGCGTCGCTGCTTGCGGCGCGATACAGCGCGCTTCCTATAGCGGTGCTCGGGCTCATAGGAGGCTTTCTCACGCCGATACTGCTCTCTACAGGGCGCGACAACCAGGTCGGGCTGTTCACATATATAGCGCTGCTCGACGCGGGCGTGCTCGGGCTCGCTTATTCGAAGCAATGGCGCGCGCTCAACTACATGTCGTTTGCCGCAACGGTGCTGACTTTTGCCGGTTGGATGATCACGTATTATGAAGATTCGAAGCTCTGGACCACGCTCTTTTTTCTGACCCTGCATTTCGGCATATTCGCGCTGATTGCGATAACGTACAACGTCTTCAACCGGCGGCCCACCACCTGGCCCGATCTGATAATGGTCTTCCTGAACGGGCTGTTCTATTTCGGCACGAGCTACGCGCTGCTCGAAGAGAACCACCGCGTCTATCTGGGGCTTTTCGCCGTCCTGGTGGCGGCATTTTATCTGGGGCTCGGACTCTTCACTTACCGGCGCGACCGCGAAGACCGGCTGCTGGTCTACACCTTCCTGGGGCTGGCCTTTCTCTTCCTTGTGCTCGCCGTCCCGATACAGACGGACCAGCACTGGGTGACGATGGGATGGGCTATCGAAGGCGCGGTAATGACGTGGATAGGCCTGCGCGTAGCGGACCGGACTTCGCGGTATGCGGCGCTGCTCGTGTTCGTCATAGCGGTCTCGCACTGGGTGATCGTAGACGTAAACGATTTCGCCTATCGCGCGGACGAGACGTTCACTCCGCTGTTGAACCGGCGCGCTCTCTCTTCAATAGTGCTCATCTTATCGCTCGCGGCAGCCGTGCGCTTCTACAGGCGGATGGGCGAGCGGCTTGATGAAGAGGAGCGGTCGCTTTTTGTCGGAATCTATACGGTGGGCGCGAACGCGCTGGCCGTCGCCCTTTTGAGCCTCGACGCAAACGACTACTTCGAGCAGAGGAAATCGCTGGCCGCAAGCCAGGCCGGCGCCGGGGACTGGCTGGGCCGTCTCGAAGGCGCGCAGCGTTTTACACTGTCCGCGCTGTGGACCATTTACGGCGCGACCGCGCTGGTCGTAGGCATACGCCGAAAACATAGGGTGACGCGGCTGGTCTCTCTCGGTCTGCTGGCTATTGCGGCGTTCAAAGTGCTGGCCGTCGATCTGGGGTATTACGATGCCGCCTGGCACACGCTGATATTCAACCAGACGTTTGCCGCATTCGCGCTGTTGATCCTGAGCATGATCGTCGCGGCATGGTTCTATTACCACGCCGAGGAGATAGACGAGCAGGAACGGGGCCTGGCCGTCACTGTGCTGATCGGCGCAGCAAACCTGCTTGCGCTCGTCGCGCTGAGCGCGGAGTCGAGCGGCTACTTCGCAAGGCAGATAAGAGAAGGCGGAGACGATGTGCGCGATCTCAGACTCGCCCGCCAGCTTGCGCTCTCGGTCATATGGGCGGTTTATGGCGGAGCGATGCTGGCCGTCGGGATTGTGAGACGCCAGAGATTGCTGCGAATAATGGCGCTGCTGCTTCTGGGTGTCACTATTTTCAAAGTCTTCATCTTCGATCTGGCTTCGCTCGATCAGGTCTATCGCATGATCTCGTTCATCGTGCTCGGCCTTATACTGCTTGCCGTCTCGTTCCTGTACCAGCGGCTCCGCCAGCTAATCATCGATGCGGAAGAGATTGCGGAGCCCGAACCCGAGTAAGGCCTGCCTGCGGCTTGCCTGACATAGCGTGCGGCTAGTATTAATCCTGTCAGGGGAGCCCATGTCAGTAATCTCTATTAAAGAACCGGTACCTCCTTTAGTGCTCGGCATCGATCTGGGCACTTCGTCGGCGCGCGCAATCATATTCGACAGCCTGGGGCAAAAAGTTGAAAGCGCCCGGTCGCAAATCCATTATGAGATGACCACCACACCGGACGGGGGCGTCGAGATCGAGGCCGACCGCCTGGTTGAGATCGTATCGCAGGCCATAGACCAGACGCTCGGCCCCGAGCGCGCGAAGATCGAAGCCGTCGGGTTTTCGACATTCTGGCACGGCTTGATGGGGGTCGATAAAGAAGGGCGGGCGGTCACGCCGCTCTATAGCTGGAACGATACCCGCTCCGCCGCCGAGGCCCGCGAGCTTCAGGGCGAGATAGACGAAGTAAGGTTCCATGCGAGGACCGGCTGCTTTCTTCATGCGAGCTACTGGCCCGCGAAGCTCGCCTGGCTTCGACGCAATAAAGGAGAGATTTATTCTCAGGCGGCGCGATGGATATCGATAGGCGACTACTTATACCTCAAGCTGTTCGGCCGTGTAGTTTCGAGCATCTCGATGGCTTCGGCAACAGGTCTCTTCGACCAGAACGAGTGCAGGTGGGACGGCGAGGTGCTTTCTCACCTGAAGCTCGACCCTGACCACCTGCCGCAGATCGATTATGAAGAGAAGGGTCTATACGGGCTCGCCGGCGAATACCGGAGGCGCTGGCCCTCGCTTGCAGATGCCCGGTGGTTTCCGGCGACAGGCGACGGCGCGTGCGCAAACATAGGCTCGGGCTGTGTCACTCCCGATCTGTTCGCGCTGACGATGGGGACATCAGCCGCGGTGAGGGCTTTGTGGAAAGCCGGTCGCGTGAGCGTGCCCTGGGGGCTCTGGTGTTACCGCGCGGACCGGAGACGGTTCGTTATGGGCGGGGCCTTATCGAACGGCGGCGATCTCTTTGCCTGGATGACAGAGACATTGAGGGTCGGCACAATCGACGAGGCAGAGTCGCAGATCGGCGCGATCGAGCCAGATTCGCACGGGCTGACGGTGCTTCCTTTTCTTTCGGGCGAGCGCTCGACCGGCTGGCGCGAGGATGCGCGCGGCGCGATAGTCGGGCTCAGCCTGGATACTACTCCGTCGGAGATACTTCGCGCGGGGATGGAAGCGGTCGCTTACCGCCTTGCCGCCATCTACGATCTGCTGGTAAAAGAAGTTGGCACACCACGGCAGGTAGTCGGGTCGGGCGGGGCAATGTTGCGCTCGTCTGTCTGGGCGCAGATAATAACTGATGTGATCGGCAAGCAGATCATCGCATCCGCCCAGACCGAAGCCTCATGCCGTGGGGCGGCGTTGCTTGCACTCGAAGCTCTAGGCGTCATCCCCGCAATTGAAGAAGTAGAAGCGAAGACCGGACCGTCCTATTCGCCCGACGCTCGACGCCACGCGCAGTACTTGCTCGCGCGCGAGCGGCAGGACAGGCTTTACCAAGTTCTCCTCGGATAGTCGGGACGGTCGCGGAGGAACGACCATGAGTAATGATGACATGAGCACAAGAACCACAATCGAAACCGTGCTCGACCGGATCAACACGCTCGCCGTCCATATCGACGGGCGTTTCGATCAGGTAGATGGGCGATTCGTAAATGTAGAAAAACAGCTTGCGGACCTAAACGGGCGCATGGCCGCTGTTGAAGGGCGGATTGGCGCTCTCGAACAGCTAAACGGGCGGATGGATGCTCTCGAACAGCGTATGGGTACTCTTGAGCTGCATATGGGTACTCTTGAGCAGCGTATGGAGGCTCTTGAACAGCGCATGGAGGCTCTTGAGCAGAAGCATTCGGCTATGGAAAAACACCTCAGGCGGATCGATATACGGCTCGACCGCATAGAGGGGATGGTGCTGATGCTGCGGAGCGGGTTCGACGATTTGCGGGACCAGCTTGCAGAGCGCATCCCGGAGATAAGATGACAACGGGGACGATCAGAAAAAGGAGAATCTAATGACCGCTAATCCACTGGTTGAATTGACGAAGGTCGGCCAGTCGATCTGGTTCGACAACATCGAGCGAAAGCTCATCAAATCGGGCGAACTGGGTCGCCTGATAGATGAATTCTGTGTGCGCGGCGTCACCTCTAACCCGGCGATATTCGAGAAGGCCATCGGCGGCTCGGATGATTACCTCGACCAGATGCGCGAGCTTGTGCAACGGGGCAAGAGCGCGCTGGAAATCTACGAGGCGCTCGCCGTCAGCGATATTCAGGCTGCGGCGGACACGCTCGCGCCGGTCTTCGAGCAGACGGGCGGGACGGACGGGTTCGTCAGCTTCGAATGCTCGCCGCTGCTCGCGCACAAGACGAGGGAGACTATCGAGGAGGCGCAAAGGCTCTTCGAGTGGGTCGACCGCAAGAACGTTATGATAAAGATTCCGGGCACGCCCGAGGGCATCCCCGCCATCGAAGAGTCCATATACAGGGGCATCAATATAAACATCACGCTGCTTTTTTCGCTCGCAAGCTACAGGGATACGATCAACGCTTATATTCGCGGGCTTGAGCGCAGGGCCGCCGAAGGCAAGCCGGTTACCGGCATCGCCTCGGTCGCAAGCTTCTTTGTGAGCCGCATCGACACGGAGGTCGATAAACGGATCGAGGAGAAGATATCCAAGAGCAGCAGCGAAGAGGAGAAATCCCGGCTCCGCTCGCTCGAAGGAAAGATCGCCATCGCCAATGCGAAGATGGCGTACCAGATCTTCAAAGAAGAGTTTCACGGGGAGCGGTTCCGCGCGCTCAGAGATCAGGGCGCGCAGGTGCAGCGACCGCTGTGGGCCTCCACCTCTACGAAGAACCCGGCTTATCGGGACGTCTATTATATAGAATCGCTCATTGGGCCGCAGACCATCAACACCATCCCGCCCGCCACATTGAACGCCTTTCGCGAACACGGGCAGGTGCGTCTGACGCTTGAAGAGAACCTGGATGAAGAGCAGGCACGGGTCGAAAGGCTCGAAGAGGCGGGGATCAGCCTTGATGAGGTGACCGCGCAGGTGCTTAAAGACGCGGTCCGGCTGTTTGTCGAGCCGTTCGAGAAGCTCTTGCAGACCATCGAGACGCGCCGCAATGAATTGATTGATAGCCGCAGGTCAACGCAGACGCACGCAGATTGATCATTGACCGTTCATCTGCGGCAGAGCCCCTCAGGAGATTGTGATGCCTGCATTTTCGAGGTCCATCGGCGTCGAGATGGACTGGATAGATGGGACCAGCTTCGAGATACGCGGCAAGCTCGACGATCATGTGCATTCGCTTGCGGCGAGGCTGGTCGTAAGCTATCCGGACTTTATCATACGAGAGGCGACGGGCGAGATCACCCGCATGCCCTATACCGGTTATTGCACCGGGGCGACGGCTGCGCTGGCCAGGCTGAAAGGTCAGAGGATAGGGCGCGGGTTTCGCAAGGTTGCGGGCGAGGCGCTCGGCGGCGCCGAAAGCTGCAATCATCTTCACACGCTCGTCACCAACATGGCCGCCTGCGCCTTCCAGATGAATTACATCGCCGCCAAGGCGAGGCCCGAAGCGCAGGCCGACATGAAAGAGACGGCAAATGACCCGGCGCGCAAGCGGCAGATGGTGCTTACCTGGATGCCGCATCTGCGCAACACCTGCTTTCTTTTCAGCGAGGCAAGCGACAACCTCTTTGAGCAGGCCAGAGATGACGGCTCAAGTAATAATGATTAGCGGAGAATGACAATGGGAAAATATTTCGAAGACTTCGAGATAGGCGAGGAAGCGATCACCGCAGGCCGCACCATCACCGAAACCGACATAGTGATGTTTGCAGGGATTACGGGCGACTGGAACGAGATACACACCAACAAAGAATTCGCCGAGCGCGGCCCGTTCAAACAGCGAATCGCTCACGGCGCGCTCGTATTCTCGATATCTACCGGGCTATCGGTGCGGCTCGGTCAGACGGGCGACACGGTGATTGCCTTCTACGGGCTCGACCGTCTCCGCTTCGTCAAACCCACCTTCATCGGCGACACTATTCACGTCCGCCAGAGGGTCGAAGCGAAAGACGAGCGCGACGAGCGCAGCGGCATCATTACAACGCTCAACGAAGTGATCAATCAACGAGAAGACGTAGTCATAAGCTATACGTCGAAAGTACTTCTCAAACGAAGATAGAAGCCAGAATCCAGAAGTCGGAAGCCAGAAGGCTGTAGAGATTGATTCTAATCATTTCACCCGACCTCAATCGAAAGACAGGGCGAAAGATTCTGGCTTCTGACTTCTGGATTCTGGCTTCTGGATTCTGAACAGGAGAGTTCTTTATGGCGGTGATGACCGGCGCGGAAGCTATGTATGAGGTGATGGTGCGCGAAGGCGTTCGGTATGTCTTCGGCAATCCCGGCACAACTGAGCTGCCGCTTATGGATATGTTCGCCGCGCGCGACGAGATCGAATACATCCTCGCGCTGCACGAAGACTCGGCGCTCGGCATGGCCTGCGGCTATGCGGACGCGACCGGAAGGGCGGCGGTAGTAAACCTGCACACCAATCCGGGGCTTGCGCACGCGCTCGGCAATCTCTACAACGCGAGCCGCGCGGGCACTCCGATTGTCGTGACCGCCGGCCAGCAGGACACCCGCGCATTGATCGATGAGCCGCTGCTTACAGCCGACATGGTCGAGCTTGCCCGCCAGCACACCAAGTGGGCATGGGAAGTCCGCCACGCCTCCGAGATACCGGCGGCGCTTGCGCGCGCCTTCAGGATAGCCGAGACACCTCCAACGGGGCCGGTCTTCGTCTCGCTTCCGGTCGATACGATGGAAGCGAGCGCCGATTTAGAGCTTCAGGCAGCGACTCAAATAGGCTGGCGCACGCGGACCGACCGCGCGAGCATAGAGTCGGCCCTGAGCTTGCTCGCAGCATCGCAGAACCCGGCAATAATCGCGGGCGACGGATGCGCGCGGTCGGGCGCTGTGAGCGCGCTTGTGACCCTCGCGGAAAGGCTCGCGGCGCGCGTCTATGCCGAGCCGCTAAATGCGCTGCTCAATTTCCCGACGTCTCACCCGCTTTATGCCGGCCCGCTATTCGCCAACGCGAAGCAGACCCGGGCGCAACTGGAAGGCATCGACACCCTGCTCATAGTGGGCGCAAACAACCTCGCGCCTCTCGTCTATACCGGCCAGAGAATGATCCCATCGGGCGTGAAGCTGATTCAGATAAACGCGGACGACCGGCAGCTTGGCAAGAATTTCCCGGCGGAGGTCGCAATACAGGCCGACCCGCGCACGGCCCTCGAAGACTTTATCGAAGCCTTCGATGAAGCGGTCAACGACCAGGTATCCGAGGCGCTTTCGCGCCGTCGCAATCTCCTCATCTCGCGCATCGCCGAAGCCCGCGCGAGATTTGCAGAGCAGGCGACGGCCATAAGTGAAGGCGGCTTGATGTCGCCCGGTTTTGTAGCGCGCGAGATGCGGCGGGCCGCTCCGCTCGACGCCGCGCTCGTGGACGAGTCCGTCACCTCCACCGCATACGTTCGCACGCTGTTCGACCTCAGCGAGCCGAACTCTTATTTTTACGCAAAGGGCGGCTCGCTCGGGCTTGGACTTCCGGCGGCTGTCGGGGTGAAGCTGGCCATGCCCGACCGGCAGGTTGTATGCGCGGTGGGCGACGGGTCTGCCCTCTATTCGATCCAGGCGCTGTGGACTGCGGCTCGCTACAAGCTGGCCGTGAAGTTCGTAGTCTTCAACAACACGAGCTACATGATCTTAAAGGGCGGGCTTCTCGCCTTTCAGGGCGCGGCCATGAAGCGCGGCGTGTTTCCGGGCATGGACATAACCGAGCCTGAGATCGATTTCGTGAGGCTTGCAGAATCTATGGGGGTCGAGGCGCGGCGGGTGGCCGCAGAGCAGGAGCTTCGCCCGGCGCTCGACTGGGCATTCGGCCACGACGGCCCGGTCTTGCTCGATGTCTTGATCGCGCGCGATGTGCGCAGCGTGCTCAGGTAATCAGACCAGTAACCAGAGGAAATCTTATATGCTCAAGCTTTCGACTATTCGGGCATTGCTCTCAGCAATGCTCGCCGTCGCTACAATCGCCCTGCCCGTAATCGAGGCGTCGAGCGTTCCGGCCCGGCAGGCTTCAGGCGCGAAGGTCGTCTATGCGGGGCGGCTGATCGATGGCACATCCAACACTGTCCGCACAAATGTCTCCATCATCATCGAGGGCGACCGGATACGCGAGGTGCGCGACGGGCGCGCGACCATCGCCGGGGCGGAGGTCATCGATCTCGGCGATTCGACCGTTATGCCCGGCCTGATCGATTGCCACACTCATATGACTATGCAGCTTGCGAGGGGCGAGCTGCTGAGCAGCCTCATTCGAAGAAGCTCGGATATGGCGATCACATCTACCGTCTATGCGAAGCGCACTTTGATGGCAGGGTTCACGACCGTACGGGATGTGGGAGCGGCGAACTTCGTCGATATAAGCCTGCGCGATGCGATCAACGCAGGGACCGTGCCCGGCCCTCGGATGTTCGTAGCCACAAAGAGCCTCAGCATAACCGGCGGACACGGCGACACCGGCGGCTTGCGCGAAGACCTCTTGCCCGAACCCGATTACCGCAACGGGATCGTCAACAGCCCCGAAGACGGGGTGCGCGGCGTGAGGTACATGGTCAAGTACGGCGCGGACCACATAAAGATCACCGCGACCGGGGGCGTGCTCTCGATAGCCGATTCGGGTTCGGGCCAGCAGTTCACCTTTGAAGAGATGAAGGCCATAGTCGACACGGCCCGCCTGCTCGACCGCAAGGTCGCAGCCCACGCGCACGGGGTCGAAGGCATGAAAGAGGCCATCAGAGCCGGAGTCGCGTCAATCGAGCATGGCACTTATCTCGATGACGAAGCGATAGGGTTGTTTAAAAAGCATGGCGCGTACCTGGTCCCCACCATAATCGCGGGCAAGACTGTCGAGATGGCCGCAAAGGTTCCGGGGTTCTTCCCGCCCGCAGTCGAAGCCAAGGCGAAGACTATCGGCCCGCTGATTCAGAACGCATTCGGGCGGGCTTATCGAGGCGGGGTGAAGATAGCCTTCGGCACCGACGCAGGGGTCTTTCCGCACGGGCAGAACGCCAAAGAGTTCGAGTACATGGTAGAAGCCGGGATGCCGCCGATAGAGGCTATACTTTCGGCCACGCGCAATGCGGCGGACCTGATAGGCCAGTCGCAAAACATAGGGAGCGTTCAGCCCGGTCGTTATGCGGACCTCGTGGCGGTCAAAGGCGACCCGACCGCCGACATCAAGCTGCTTCAAAACGTCAGCTTCGTGATGAAGGGCGGGCGCGTCTATAAGAAGGACGGCCATACGGCGATGGAGTAGCTATAGTCGCTCGTTAAAACGACAAGTGAGGCAGAGCTTTTACCCGGTAGGCTTAGACGCTGCGGCTCGCGGGTTTGTTCCCGCGCCCTTTATTGTTCGTCGATGAGGCGGCGCAGATCTTTTTTATGCTTCGCCCGTCGCTCCTGGCGGCTGCGCTTGTCTTCGAACTTTTTCGACGGCATTATCGGAGCGCGCTCACGCGGCCTGAGCTTCTCTTTTTCGATCTTTATCTTTATCTTCCTGGCCATCGCTGCCTCCACGACTCCTGTCTATTTTATGCCGGCTCGGGTATAAATAGACAGGGGTTACGGAGGCAGCCGATCTTTTGAGGAATGAATACATGAAGAATCACAACCGAGCTCGTCTGAATTCTCTGGCCGTCTTTGCGATGGCGGCGGTCTTTCTATTCGCCCCTCTGTTTGCGGGCGGCGCTCGCGCAGTCTCGAATGAGATGCTCGCGGGGCAGCGGAAGGGTGAGTATCGCGCCCGGCGCCTGGCCCTGATGCGGCAGATCAAAGACGGAATCGTCGTTCTGGTCGGCGCGCGCGAAGAGGATTTCGGAGAGGTGGGGCGGTTCCGGCAGAAGAACGATTTCATGTACCTGACCGGCGTCGAAGTCCCGGCTTCATACCTTATGCTCGTTCCCGGCGGGGTGGTCGAAGGAAAGTCGGCGCAGGAGGTACTCTTTCTTCCGCCGCGCAATCCTTCTCACGAGCGATGGACCGGCCCGAAGGTTGGGCCCGGCCCGGAGGCCCAGCAGAGGTTCGGGATCGAAGAGGTCGCAAGCTCCGAGAGTTTTCGGGGCAGGCTGAGCGAGATTCTTAACACCGCTTCCGCTTCCGCAAAACCGCCTGCGAAGCTTTACACCATAGTGCCGAGAGGCTCGACGGCTCAGCTCACTCGCGAGCACCTGTTCATCGAAACGATCAAGCGCGAGTCCCCGCAGGTTCAGATCGTCGACGTTTCGTCTCATCTGGCCGAGATGCGAAAGGTAAAATCGCAGGCGGAGCTTGCGCTACTGCAAAAGGCCATAGACATCACGGGCGAGGCGCAGCGCGACACGGCTGCGACGATAAGGCCCGGCGTCTTCGAGTATGAGGTGCAGGCCGCGCTCGAATACGCCTTCGCGCGCAACGGGGCCGAGCGACCGGGCTTCCCCTCGATAGTAGGGTCGGGCTTCTACTCGACCGTGCTTCATTACAACGAGAACCGCAAGAAGATCGAGGCAGGCGACCTCGTCGTCGTCGATATAGGGGCCGAGTACAGCTATTACACAGCCGACATCACGCGCACTTATCCGGCTTCGGGCAAGTTCACCGAGCGGCAGCGCCAGATTTATCAGCTTGTGCTCGCCGCGCAACGGGCTGCCGAAGCCGCTTTCAAGCCGGGCGAGTCGACCATAGGGCAGTTGAACCGGGCGGCGGTGCAGGTGATGAAATCGAGCCCGCTGCGCGATAAGGCGGGCAACACGCTCGACCGCTACTTCATTCACGGCCTCGGCCACTGGCTCGGGATGGACGTTCACGACGTGGGCGATTACGGCAAGCCGATACCCGCCGGGGCCGTCTTCACAATAGAGCCGGGCATATACATCCCGGACGAAAAGCTTGGCGTGCGGATCGAAGACGACTACCTCGCTACCGAGAA
>DASTET010000268.1:0-3363 GCA_035709445.1 Blastocatellia bacterium
GCGGATAGAGATCAGAGAGCTTATTCGAGAGCTTTGCAGGATGGGGAAGACCGTCATCGTCTCTTCACACATTCTCACCGAGCTTGCGGATTTCTGCACATCGATAGGGATAATCGAGGCGGGAAGGCTGCTGGCCGCCGGTCGCATATCGGACATCACATCACAGCTCTCCGGCAATGTCATGCTTGAGATCAACGTCAAAGGCGATCCGACCATCGCGCTCGACGTGCTCGCCGAGCGGGCAGACATCCATCGCACGACCTGCGACGGGCGCACGATCCGCGCGGAGTTCGGCGGCCAGGCGGAAGACGTCGACGAGATACTCGAATACCTCATAGCGAGGGGCGTCCGCGTCCTGAGCTTTACGCGCACGGAGGCAGACCTCGAAGATATATTTCTCAAGATCACGCGCGGCGTGGTTGCCTGAAACGGATTCTTATGGAGCTATCAAACCCGATACTTATAAAAGAGATGCGCACGCGGATGCGTGGCAGGCGCGCATTCCTGGTGCTGACCGGATACGTCTTTACGCTGAGTCTCATCATCGGCCTGATCTACATCGTCTTCACAAACAACGTGTCGCCTGCGCTGCTCAACCAGGCGGGAGTAGTGCTCACGCCCGTGCTGCTCTACGTGCAGATGGGTTTGATATGCCTGATGGCCCCGACCTTTGCGGCGAGCGCCATCTCGTCGGAGCGAGAGCAGCAGACATTCGACCTGCTCGTATCTTCGCTTGCGCGGCCTTCGACTATCCTGACAGGCAAGATAGGCGCTTCGCTCTCCTACCTGTTGCTCACGCTATTCGGCTCGCTGCCGCTGATCGCGCTCACATACTCGCTGGGAGGAGTGGCGCTGGTCGATATAGCGAAGGCATATCTGGTCTTGTTGGTTGCGGGCATCACCTACTGCTCGCTCAGTTTCATGTGGTCGAGCCTGATAAGGCGGGGCGTTCTGGCGCAGCTTGCCAGCATATCCTCTGTAGTATTTCTAGTGGCGGCGTTGCCGGCTATCTCGCTCTTTTTTACGGCGCTTGCGAACAATTTTAACGGCGCGCCGTCGAGGACTTTTATCAACATACTCTTCCTGATGTTGAGGACCAACCCGTTTGCGGCCATCGCATTTCTTATCCACGGCTTCCCCCGCCCGCAGGGAATATGGCTCGACAGCGTTCCTATCTGGGTGACTCAGGTGATATTCTATCTATGCCTGACGGCCCTGAGCCTTTACCTGAGCCACAGGCGGCTTGAGAGAGTGAGGAACTGGTTGTGAGCGAATCGGCTCAAAGCATAAATCGTTTTCAGCATCGCGTAGCGCGGCGAAAACGGTTGCTTTCATTGCAGGACAACCTGGCTATAGGCGGGCTTGCGGGCGGGCTGATGGCTGCCGCAGCGGTCCTCTACATCAAGCTGAGACCGCTAGAAATGAGCGTGTGGGTCGTCGCTTCCAGCATGCTGGGCGGCGCCCTGGCCTTGCTGGCTGTCCGCTGGTTTTTGACGCGGGTGAGCGAAAGCAGCGTGGCATTCGAGATCGACCGCAGGCTCGGTCTCGAAGACAGAATCGCTTCTGCCGACTCCATCATAAGACGAGGCGGCCCCCGCCGCGCCGTCGAAGAGGCATTGCTTGATGATGCGGCTGGCCGCATCATCGGCGTTGATGAGGCCTCGGTCGTCCCGTACCGGTTTCCTGGATGGTACGCGATAAGCTTCGTTGGCGTCATCGCCTTAATCGTGGCGCTGGCCCTGCCTCAGCGGGCGCTCCCGGAGAGCGAATCGCTTCTCGCGGAGAAGGTCGATATCGAAAGCGCGGGCGAGCAGCTCGAACAATCGGCGAAAGAGGTTGAAGAGTTCGTGCCACCGGAGACGGTGACGGCCAGCCTCGCAAAAGAGCAGGCCGAGCTTGGCCGCGCGCTCAAACGCTCTGCCGATACGCGCGCGGAAGCTCTAAAGAGACTGGCCGAGCTTGAGGGAAGAATTCGCCAGCGTCACGATGAGCTGGCCGAGACGAAGGCTGATGAGATCGTCAGCCTCGCCGAAAAACGGCTTAGCTCTGCGGTCGCATCTCCGCCGAAAGATGCGAAAAAGAAGACCGAAGCCGAGATCGGCAGCCAGGCGGAAGAGACCGCCCGCAAAGAAGAGAGCTCTCAGACCGGCGACGCGCAGTTGAAAGACGCGCAGGCATCGAGTAAAGAGACCGCTAAACAATCTGCTAAACAATCTTCGAACCAGCAGGTCCCGGTCGAAGCACGACCGAGTGACAAAGCTCCGGCCACAACCGCCGAGGGCAAAGACGCTAAGGATGCTCAGGCGAACCCTCAGCCCGTCGCCGACGAGTCCAAAAAGTCCGCGCAGACAGAGGGGCGACCAGAAGGCCGGACAGAGGGACAACCACAGCCTCAGGGACAGAACCGGGAACAGGAGGGCAAGGCCACCGATCCTTCGCCGACCCGGCCCCCGGATAATACGGGCACGCCATCCTCGACGCAGGAGGGGAAGACGGGCGAGCAGCAGCAGCAAGAGGGTCAACAGAGGGCAGAGGAGAATCAAGGCCCCTCCAGCCCGCTATCGAATATGATGGCCCAACAGGCAGCCCGCGCAGTCCCTGGCATGTCTCAGGAGTTGTTGAAGAAGGCCGAGCAGTTGCGCGCCGGTGATCTAAAGCCCGAAGACATAAGGCAACTGGCAAAGGCCGCCGAGTCGCTTGCGCGCGATCTCGCCCCGATAGCTCAATCGAAAGAGTTTCAGCAGGCGCTCCAACAGCTTGCCAGTCAGGTCAACCCCGAACAGCTTGAGCGCGTCGCGCGCGAGCTTTTGAGCCAGGAGAATATCAGGCGAGAGCTGGAGGCTGCCGCGCGGCTGCTCGCGCAGAACCGCCAGGCGAGAGAGATCGCAGCCGGACTCGCCCGTCAGTTCGGACAGAACGAAAACCGCGCGCCGGGCCAGCCCGGCCGACGCCAGCCCGGAGGCAACCCGGGCGAGGGCGATAGGGCAGAAGGGACCAGCTCACAAAACGCGGGGCGAGGAGACGGTATCGGACGAGGCTCCCCGAGAGGGCAGGAGAGGCTGCCCGGTCAGAGCAGGATCTTAGGACAGGGCAGGGAAGATAAGCTTGGCGGAAGGCTTCAGAAAAAGGATGGGGGTGAGTACCTCTTCCTTCAGTCCCGGCCCGAGGTCGGCGCGGCGCGCGTCCCCTACTCATCGGCCTATCCCCGTTATCGCCGTGAAGCCGAGCGGTCGGTCGAGCGAAGCCAGATACCGGCAAATATGCGGAAGATGGTCAGGAGCTATTTCGATGCCATAAACCCGGATGCCGGAAAGAAGAATTAATCAGGATGCCCAGGGCGAGAAAATGGACCAGCGAGACAAA
>DASTET010000269.1:0-6656 GCA_035709445.1 Blastocatellia bacterium
GTCAATCGCGCGATGAATCTCGTATGATGTGACCTCGGTGACTGTGGGACCGCCCTCGGTCACGTTCTGTCCTTTTACAAGGCTCTTATGCTCTTCGGGCGGGTCTGCCGCCGATCCGAGCACCATCTTCAATCGCTCAGCAGACCGCTCGCCTATCAGCACGCGATGATGCTGTTTGATGTAGTTGATGATGGCGTGGTCCATATCTAGCCCGCCTATACGCAGCGTCTCCGATTCGACGATGCCTGCGTTTGCGATGACGGCTATTGATGTCGTCCCGCCTCCTATATCTACGACCATGACGGCTTTCATCTCGGAGACCGGGAGCTTTGCGCCGATGGCCGCGGCCAGCCCCTCCTCTACGAGATAGACGCGGCTTACGCCGATCCCCTTGACGACTTCGTGTATTGCGAACCGCTCGACGGAAGTGATGCCGGAAGGGACATTGAGTATCAGCCTGCGAGATATGCGCGCCCGCCCGCCGCGAGCCTTGCGTATGAATTTTCCGAGCATCTTCTGTGCAAGCTCCGAATCGGCGACCACGCCTTCGCGCATCGGATAGGCCACTTCAACGTCTTCGGGCGAGCGGCCGAGGAGTTCCAGGGCCTCATTGCCCACGGCTATGACCTCCCCCGTCACTGTGTCTATTGCGACGAGCGAAGGCTCGTTGACGACCATGCCACGGCCCCGGCCATAGATGAACGTGTGCACCGTGCCGAGATCGACGGCAAGGTCATCGGTGAAAACGTCGCTTAACGAAAATCTCATGTCTGAATTATTTCTTTGTTAAAGGTGAACATTCGCTGCCAATACCGCTTATGACGTGAGTGATAATAGCAAGACCGGTCCGAAACCGAAAGATGTTTTGATTTGGACCGAACGCGCTCTTGACCGCCTGCACAAAACAAGAGGGCCCGGCGGACCGGACCCTCTGAAATGCTGAACATCAAGCCACAAGGCTATCGATTTACCACGGTGAATTCCGTCTGTGGGGTCACCACTTTTTGAGAGACGAGATCGGTGACCTTGACCGCGACGGTGTATGTGCCGGGCTGCGCGAGCGCATCCTGGACCGGTATCCGGCGGGCGACGGTGAGCTGCTGGCCTTTCATATCGATGAGGCCGTCTTTGCCTTTTCCGTCTTCTACGAGGTGCAGTATCTGCTGGCCGCCTTTAGAGACTATGTACTCGACCTTGATCGCCGGTTGCAGCGTAGCCTGGTCCATCTCGGCGTCATAGATTTGCAGGAAGAGGGCGAGGTTCTGTCCCGGTTTGTAAATCGAACTGACATAGGGCTTCACCTTGTAGCGGCCCATAATGAACATGCCCGACGGGATGGCGCGATTATCGAGCGGCTCAATCGATGCGGCCAGTATCAGTGTGCTCGTCGCAAGCTGTTTCTCCTGATAGCGCGGCACCTCGAACGAGTGATGCAGTATGCCGGTCTTGCCGCTTACGATATCGCGGGCGACCACGTCGATCTTGTACCGGCCCGGCGGGAGCACTACGTTCTTCTGGTAGAGCGAGCGCTGGGTCTGGCCCACGGACAACTGGTCCTCGGTATAACGGGAGGTCTGAACCGTGTCTTCGAAGGCCCCGGCGCGGCGTCCAGAAAGCCCTATCAGCCGGGCATATATATTCACGGAGCCGGTATAGATTCCGCCCACGTTCTTAAAAGCCAGGTCGGCGTGATCGAACTGCAAGGTGAAGGCGGTCGCGACCGAAGCTTCGTTTATGCGGAGGAAATCGGTCCGCACGCTGAAAGGCAGTATGTCCGACGCGATCTCGGGGAGGTCTGCTTTGACCTGGAGGTCCGGGAACTTGATCGCGGGCGCTTTCTGAAGATCGGCGAGCAGCGCCAACCGCTCGAAGGGCTGGTCCTTTGCCCTTATACCGAACAGCCGCCCGCCGCCGTATCCGTAGCCTTGAGCGCCGACGCGGTCGGCCTTGGTGCTCAGACCAAGACTCTCGGCAAGCGTAAGACCGGCATTCGGGACGTAAAGCAGCGCGTCCTTTTCATCGGGGCTGCGCGCTATTCGGTACTCTCCCGAGCCCGAAGGATCGACGAATTCGATCTCTATGTCGGAGCCTATGCCTTCGATGTAGCGATACCACCAGACCTCGAACGGGTAGGTGGAGGTGGTGCCGCCGCCTTCGTAAGAGGGTCGCTCGTAAGGCCCGCCCGCCGGGTGGGACTCGATCTGATCGGGCTTGCCGAACATTATGTATATTCGGCCCCGGTCGGTCTTCCATCCGGGTATGCCCGAAGCGAACCTCTCATTGGCATACTGGACGCGCTGGTAATACTCCTCTTTGTACTCGTTTTCGGGAGTATCCGGGTCGGGGTCGCGGCGGAGCCAGAACTGCTCGATAAACTGGTCGCGCTCTTCATCGGTCTTTAGCGACTTGAACGCGCGCCGTTCCTCATCGGTGATGATGTAGTTGACATCCTGATCGAGCCAGTTCTTATAGACGCTCTTTAGCTCCTCGCGCTTCTTCTTCTCATTTGGGTCCTTGCGCGGTTTGTCCTGCGCAAGCGTCTGCGGGACCGCCGCGCATATCATAACCAGCACCATCGAGGTGCCCAGGATCTTCCTGAACAGGCTCAACTCAGCCTTCATAGCAGTACTCCTTTCGCTTTTACCTGTTGCAAGTGAGCGATAAATATATCGAACAATAAGTTTAAGCGGCGCGCTTCCATATGGTCAAGCTTTGCCTCCGACCGCTGACCTATGAATGGCCCGCTCAGTCAATCTTGCGCTTCAACTGCTGGCAGATTCGCTCGCCCGTCGCTTTCGGTAAAAGACCCAGGCGATGCCTATGCTCAATGCGTAAAGGAAGATCATCGGCGCGGCGAAGACCAACAGGTTCGGCACGTCTGTCGTCGGCGATAAAAGCGCCGCCGTTATAAAAATTATAATGAGCGCAAAGCGCCAGAACTTTATGAGCATTTGAGGCGTGATCAGCCCGAGCCGAGACAGGAAAAAGGTGATTGTCGGTATCTCGAATACCAGGCCGAGACCGAGCATTATCGTGATGATGAGGTCAAAATAATCGTCCGCCGTTACAAGCGGGCGGAGATTTCCCCCGGCGGCGACGTCGAGCAGGAAGTTGGCCGCGCGCGGAAACGCTATGTAATAGGCGAAGGCGCATCCCGCCAGAAAGAATAGCGACGTCATTATGATAAAGGGCGCGGCGTACTTCTTCTCGTGAGGATAAAGCCCCGGCGACACAAACCCCCAGGTCTGCACGAGCAGGAACGGGACGGCAAAAAATACGGCGGAATAGAAAGCCACTTTTATATAGAGGTTGAATGCGCCCTGAACGGTCTGCACCACGAGCCGGTTGTCCGGGCTCATCATTATGCTCGATGGCGCATACATCTCGTGCGGGATTATAAAACCTTCTTCGACAACGGTCTGATCATTTATGAGCCAGGGTTTTATGGTGACAAGCTGCACCTCGCCGTCTTCGGCTCGCTTGACCTTTACGGGGATGGAGGTGCCGGTCTGTACTATGGCCTCGCCGACTCTGCAATCGGTAGTGAATGTGAAATCGAGCTCTTTACCGTCGGGCATCTCTTCGAGCTTCTTTTGCGCCACGCCCTTGAGCGGGATGGACGTTTCGCGCTTGGCCGACAGCATGGCCGCCTGCACAGGCACTTGAAGAAAATTATAGATCCTGTCGGAGAATGCCCAGCATACTACGAATGCCACCAGTATGAAGATGGCGCTTCGAATCAATCGTGTGCGAAGTTCGTCAAGATGCTCAAGGAAGGACATGCTTCCTTGATCTTCCATCTCGCTCTCTTCTTCGTAAGTTTCAGTGTAACTCGTCATTGGACCCGGAGCCTGCTCTCAGTCTTTTACACCCAGTCGCGCCTTGCTTCCTGGGCTACAGTCTCGCCCTGCTCGGCTGCCACGGACGGCTGCTCAGCAGTTTCGGCGGCTGGCTCGACCTGTGGCGGCTCTTCAGCCGCCGACTCACGCTCGGCGCGGTCGAGGGCCTCTTCCCGGGCTATGCTCTCTTCCTGGGCCAGACTTTTTGTCTCATCTTCGAGAGGGGAGAGCTTGTACTTCTCCATCTCGACCTCCTGCTCCCAGGTGCGCTTGAAATCCTCGCTCGCCCTGCGAAACTGAGCAAGGCTCTGCCCCAGGCTCTTGCCGAGTTCCGGGAGCTTGCGCGGGCCAAATATGATCAACGCAATTCCGAGAATGATCAGTATCTCGGGCCATCCCAGATTTCCCATAATCTCTCCTCACAATCGTTCAATGAAACCAGGGGAACTTTTTCCTTCAGGTCCACCAAACCCGCTTGCCGTTCGACAAGTCAATAGTAGGTTACGTCTTCTATGCAAGTCAACCATGGCGCTAGAAAGCCCCGTCCGGAACAAACTCTTGACTCAAATCCAGGACTGCCTTATACAGGTCGTGAGATATATCACAACGCCCCCTCAAACTGAAAGCCTTCTTTTTTCGGATAGGAATAGGTCATGTCTTTGAATAAACAAACCGAGTATGTTTTGACTGTTGTCCAGCATACATACTGTCCCGATTGCATGTGGATGAAGGGGAAGATCACCGACGCGTATCACGCTTCGGGGATAGTTCGAGGCGAGGACTCGAAGACCTGGCGTATGCAGATACTTTCGCCTCCCTGGGACCGCAGCGAGCGCAAGGCGGAATTCCCTTCCGGCTTCCTGTCAATAGACGTGCCCGCCCTGAAGCTTGAGATAGACAGGCGCGTTGCCTTCGCCACGCATAATCCCTCGCTCATAAACGAGCTGCTTGTGAAGCTGAAGTGGATGTTGATAAGCCGTCACACAAACGCGCAGATCGAGCGTCAGATGCTCGACATAGTGCGCACCTGGAAGGATGCGGATACACCGGACACGTGCGAGCTTACGACGGCGACCGCTCGCCTCTCCTCGCCCGACTCGGCTCAGCCCTGATGAGCCTGTGAGCGTTGTCACTTCTGCGCGCGAGCCTATATAATCACTCTTCAAAATTCGAACGACTCGTTTCAAAGGATGAATTGAGGCTGCGCCCTCGTTTCGGCAGCAGCCTCTTGAGAAAACCAATTGAGGAGAAGAGATGATGAAAAAGAACCTGGTTATGACGGCGATATTCGTATTGATAGCGGCTCAGATGATATTCGCGCACGACCCGAGGCAGGCGGCCAAGACATTCTCGCACGCGATGGAGGTCGAGGGCGCGGGCAAGCTCACGCTCACCTACAAATCGCTTCACTGGAACGGACCCGCCTACGAGAACATGAAAAAGAACGAGCAGCTCCGCCAGAGAGTCAACAATACGCTCTGGAAAAAGATAGGCAAGCTCGATACGGAGTTCGATGTCGTGCTGGCTGGCGTCACTGTGCCGAAAGGGTCGTATGACTTCGGCGTGAACTTCGACGGCAAGGACAACTTTGCAATAGTGCTCGGCGCGGGCGGCAAAGACATGACGATACCGCTTACGACCGCTTCGGATGGGGCGATGGTCAACTATCTGACCTTCGATATCCGCCCAACAGACAGCCCCGAAGCGTTCCTTCTTGAAGGCCGCAGCGGCCAGTTCCGCTCGTCGGTCGAGATGAAGGTGCCTTACCTGAGCAGCCACGAGCACAAGGACGAATCGAAACCGGCGACCAAAAAGCCCTGACATAAACCTTCAATGCAATCAACTCCTGCGGCCCTCTGCGAAATAGTCATCAGCGAGGGCCGCAGGGAAACCTCTACATAATCTGCGCCAGGCTTTTCGGCCAGTCCGGTTGAATCGGGCGGTCTCAACCGGGATCACTCTATAAGGTGGAGCCATGATAAAAAGACTCGCGATCCCCACGATCCTTTCGCTTCTCCTGTCCACCTGGGGCGCAGCCCTCGCTCACGACGGGGCAAGGCCGCAGGACAAAGGGCCGTTCAAGCTTCAAAAGCTTACCGAAGACGTCTATGCCCTGGCCGGTCGCGGCGGCAACGTCGGCTTTGCCGTAACCTCGGAAGGCGTCGTCGTCATCGATGACCAGTTCGCCGATCTCGCGCCAGGCATCGCCGAGCAGATCAAATCGGTCACCTCTCAGCCTATACGTTTCCTGATAAACACGCATCACCACGGCGATCACACGGGCGGCAACGCGTTCTTTATAAAGATGACGACGATAGTCGCCCACGAGAACGTCCGCAAGCACATGCTCGCCCAGCCGCAGGAGACTATGGCGAGCATGCCCGGGCGAATAAAGACGCTCGAGGGGCAGATAGCGAAGCTTGAGAAGGACGACCCGAGCTCGAAGGAGCTGCCCACGCTCAAACAGCAGCTCGAATCGGCCCGCAGAAGCCTCGAAGCGGCCCGCACAGTCAAGATTTCCGAGATACCTGCGCCGAACCTCACCTTCAATCGCGAGATTCGCATGTATCTCGGCGGCAAGGAGGTCCAGGTATTTCACGTCAAGCGCGGCCACACCGACGGCGATTCGGTCATATACTTTCCAGCAGATAAAGTCCTGCACATGGGCGACCTCTTCTTCAATAAGACCATCCCGTTCATAGACCGGGCGCACGGGGCATCGACCGCCGAGTGGATCGAGACCATCGACGCCGTGGTCGCCAGAGTCGATCCGGCGACGAAGGTCATGCCGGGCCACGGCGAAGTCACAACGGTCGC